>DATBSV010000413.1:0-10309 GCA_036559685.1 Casimicrobiaceae bacterium | reverse complement strand
TCGGTCGCGCGGATCAGCTCGTCGAGCTTGAGGTGCATCGCCTCGGTGTCGCGCATCTGCGTGTTCTGGATCACGAACACCATCAGGAACGTGACGATCGTCGTGCCGGTGTTGATGACGAGCTGCCAGGTGTTGCTGTAGCCGAACAGCGGTCCGGTCAGCGCCCACGCGACGACGATCGCCACCGCCAGCGCGAACACCGCCGGGCGGCCGCAGAAGCGCGAGACGGCGTTGGAGAAGCGCGAGTACTGGAAGGTCCTGTGCGTCATGGCATGTCCTCCTGCGGGAAATCGTCGCACATCGATCACGTCGCTTCGACTGGGCGCGACACCAGCCAGCTCTGCGCGTAGTCGACGTCGCCGGCGCGCTCGAAGCCGGCGAGCGTAAACGCCTGCTGGCTCATCCCGACGATGACCGGCTCGTAGAGCGTCAGCCGCTCGAGCCCGCGCCACGAGTCCTGCGCGATGAGCCGCGCGAGCTTGAGCGGGCGGCGCCGGGCCGCGTCCTCCAGCTGCTCGATACGCAGCTCGCCGACGATCGGCTTCTGGTTGACGATCTCGACCCGCGACAGCGCGCGGCCGCGGTGGAGCAGCAGTCGGACGGCGAATCGCATCGGGGACCGTATGAATATACGGTAGTTTACGCGCTGGGGCGCCTTGTGTCGCGTCGCGCGAAGGACGTACGCTTCGGCCTCGTCTCTCCGAACCCTCCCTCCCCGAAAATTCCGGTGATACGCCCGACGTTGCGCTCCGCGCTTGCCCGCGAGCGGCCGCTCGTGACGCCGCTCGCGCACGATGCGCTGTCGGCGCGGATGATCGCGCGCGCCGGGTTCCATGCGTTCACGATCGGCGGATCGGCGCTGCTCGCCTCGCGCTACGGGCTTCCCGACATCGGCCTCGTCGGTCTCGACGACATGGTCGGCGGCATCCGCGACATCGCCGCGGCGTGCGACCTGCCGTTCATGGCCGACGGCGACGACGGCTACGGCGACGTCAAGAGCGTCGCCCGCACCGTCGAGGCGTACGAAGCGATCGGCGTCGGCGGCATCCTGCTCGAGGACCAGGAGCGCGAGCGCAAGCAGCAGCGCGCCGACAAGGCGCAGGGCGTCGTCGACCGCGCGGTCATCGAACGGAAGCTGCGCGTGGCGCTCGGCGTGCGGCGCTCGGTCGAGACGCTGATCATCGGGCGCACCGACGCGTACGGCGTCGAGGGCCTCGACGAGGCACTGCGACGCGGCGAGCGGTACTTGGCGCTCGGCGCCGACGGCGTGTTCGTCGCCGGGCTGCGCACCATGGCCGACTTCGAGACGGTAGGCCGCACGTTCCGCGGCACGACGCTGCTGTCGGCCGCGCTGTTCGAAGCGCCGGGCATGCCGTGGCCCACGCCCGCCGAGCTCGGCGCGCTCGGCTTCACGCAGGTTTCCTACCCGGCGACGCTGATGTTCCGCGTCGCCGACACGATCGGCACGACGCTCACGCGGCTGCGCAGGCATGCCGACGGCGTCGAGCCCATGCTGCCCGACGCCGCGGCCGATGCGCGGGCGCGTCTGGACGACGCGCTCGAGCTCGAGCGCTGGAAGGCGATCGAGCGAGCGCTCTGACCGACAAACCCCCGAGGAGACCCAACGTGCGCCACGTCATCCCTTCCTTGCCGCGCCTGATGGCCGCGCTGGCCTTCGCGTGCGTCGCCGCGCTCGCGTCCGCCGAGGAGATCGTCGTCTCGAACTACGGCGTGTCGGCGAACGGCATGCCCTACGCGATCGCGATGGAGAAAGGCTACTTCAAGGAGGAGGGCCTCAACGTCACCGGGATCATCACGTCGGCCGGCGGCGGCACGACGCTGCGCAACATGCTCGCCGGCAACGCGCCCTACGCCGAAGTGAACCCGGTCGTCGTCGTCTCCGCGGTGCTGCAGGGCGTCGACCTGCGCATCGTCAGCGACAACGTGCTGACCGTCGCCGAGTTCGTGTGGGCGGTGAAGCCCGACTCGCCGATCAAGTCGGCGAAGGACTTCAAGGGCAGGAAGATCGGGTACACCAATCCGCGCTCGACCAGCCAGGCGCTCGCGAACCTGCTGCTGCAGAGTGCCGGGCTCACGGAGAAGGACGTCGAGCTCGTGAAGACCGGCGGCTTCGCCGAGGGCATCGCCGCGCTCGACCTCGGGCACATCGACGTGACGCCGATCCCCGAGCCGCTGTGGTCGAAGTTCAAGGGCAAGTACCGCGCCGTCGTCGTCGCAGCCGACTCGCTGCCGCCGCTCGACAACGTCGTCGGGGTCGCGACCGCCGCGACGACCGACAAGAACGCCACCTTCATCCGCGGCGTCATCAAGGCCCGCCAGAAGGCGGTGCGCTTCATGAAGGCGAATCCCGACGAGGCCGGCGACATCGTCGCGAAGGCGTACAACCTCGACCGCGACGTGGCGCGCGCCGCGGTGCGCAACCTCACGACGAGCATGACGGCAGGCGTGCCGTACTGGGGCGAGGGACAGATCCACCAGGCCGGCCTCAAGCGCATGATCGAGGCGCAGAAGGCGGTCGGCGCGATCACCGGCGACGTCGACTACGACAAGCTGTGGGACACGCGCTTCCTGCCCGACGACCAGAAGGCGATGAAGTAGCGCCGTGGCCGAGCCGCACCTGACCTTGCGCGGCGTGCGCAAGGTCTTCGCGGGCGTCGGGCCGACGGGCCCGGTCGATGCGCTGGGTCCGGTCGACCTCGAGCTCGCGCGCGGCGAGTTCTTCGCCGTCGTCGGCCCGTCGGGCTGCGGCAAGTCGACGTTGCTCGAGGTGATCGCGGGCCTCGCGACGCCGAGCGAGGGCACGGTCGCGTTCGAGGGCAAGCCGATCGCAGGCAGCGTGCCGGATGGCGTCGGCGTCGTGTTCCAGGAAGATGCGTCGCTGCCCTGGCTCGACGTCGCGTCGAACATCGCGTTCGGGCTTCGCCATTCGCCCATCCCGGCCGCCGAGCGCGAAACGCGCGTGCGGCGCGCGCTCGAGATGATGGGCCTGGTCGACTTCGCGGCCAGCTACCCGGCGCAACTGTCCGGCGGCATGCGCCAGCGCGTGTGCATCGCCCGCACGCTCGTCACCGAGCCGCGCCTGATCCTGCTCGACGAGCCGTTCGGCGCGCTCGACCAGCAGACGCGTCTTCTGATGGGCGACGAGCTGCTCCGCCTGTGGCGCGCGACTGGCGCGACAGTATTCCTGATCACCCATGCGCTCGACGAGGCGGCGATGCTGGCCGACCGCATCGGCGTGATGTCGTCGCGGCCCGGCCGTTTCCTGGATGTCGTCACCAGCGGCTGGCCGCGCGAGCGCGACAGCCGCATCGTCGAGCAGCCGTCGTTCGGCGCGGTCACCGCGCGCCTGTGGAAGACGCTGCGCCAGGAATCGATCAAGGCGCTCGGCACGAAAGCCGCCCCGGCGTGAAGCACGTCGTCCTCTGGCGCGTCCTGGTCGTCGTCGCCGCGGTCGCGCTGCTGGAAGTCCTGTGCCTGGTGGGCGTGATCGACAGGATCACGATGCCGCCGCCGCACGAGATCGCGCGCGACCTCTGGCGCATGCTGGTCTCGGGCCGCATGAACGGCGCGATCTTCAAGACGCTGACGAATGCGTCGATCGCGTTCGCGTCGGCGACGATCGCCGGCGTCGCGTTCGCCGCGCTGCTCCACGGCCACCGGCAGACGCGCGCGACGCTCGACCCGTTGTTCGCGACCTACTACGCGGTGCCGGTGTTCGCGTTCTACCCGCTGCTGATCGCGGTGTTCGGCCTCGGCGACCTGCCGCAGGTGCTGATCGGCTTCATGCTCGGCGTCGTCGCCGTGATCGTCAACACGCTTAACGGCCTCGACCGCGTGCCGCGCGTGCTGGCGAAGACCGCCGCGGTCGCCCGGCTCGGACGCGTGCGGACCGCGATCGCCATCACGCTTCCGTACGCGACGCCGCATATCCTGACCGGCGTCAAGCTCGCGGTCGCCTACTCGCTGATCGGCGTCGTCGGCTCCGAGTTCATCATGTCGCGCGGCGGGATCGGATACGAGATCAGCTTCGCGTACAACAACTTCGACAACGCGACGATGTACCCGCTGATCGTCCTGATCCTCGGGCTGTCGATCGCGGTCAACGCGTTCCTGACGCGCTGGGAGCAGCGCCTGCGCGTGCGGCGGGGCCAGCGATGAGCACCGATGTGGGCGCGATGGCCGCTGCGGAGGCCGGCGAAAGCCGCGGGACCGGCCTTCGCAATGCATTGATCCTGATCGCCGCGTTGTTCGCGGTCTGGCAGGGGCTGTACTGGTGGTTCGGCGACATCGCGATCGCGTCGCCCACGGCGACCGCCCGCTATGCGATCGGGTTGTTCGGCAGCGAGCGCTTCTGGCCGCACCTGATCGAGACGTCGAAGGCGTTCGTGGCGGGCTACGCGCTCGCGGTCGTGCTCGGCTTGGGCATCGGCTTCTGGCTGGGCTTCCACCGGACCTCGGGCGAGGTGCTCGAGCCGATGGTCGTCGCCGTCTACTCGCTTCCGAAAGTCACGCTCTACCCGATCCTGCTGCTGGCGTTCGGGCTCGGCATCTCGGCCAAGATCGCGTTCGGCACGCTGCACGGCGTCATCCCGATCATCCTGTTCACGATCGCCGCGGTACGCAGTGTGAAACCCGTGCTGGTGAAGACGGGACGCGTGCTGAGGCTGTCGCCAGCCGCGATGGTGCGCACGATCCTGTTCCCGGCGGCGTTGCCCGAGATCTTCACCGGCTTGCGCGTCGGTTTCGCCCTTACGTTGATCGGCGTGCTGCTCGCCGAGATGTTCGCGTCGCAGCGCGGCCTGGGATTCCTGCTGATGAACGGCATCGGCCTGCACAACGTCGAGCAGATCATGGCGATCACGCTCCTGATCGTCGTGTTCGCGGCCAGCGTCAGCACCGTGCTGCTCGCGATCGACCGGCGACTGCACCGGCGCGGCTGACCGCGCCTTGGCCGCTCGCCCCAAGGGCGGCTTCGTGCTCTACATCTCTTGCCGGTCGTCGATCGGCAACGTGGCCAAGGCACTGTCAGCGCAGTACTTATCTGTCAGTCGACACCGACCGACGAACAGGACGCACCCCGCTTGACGACTACAACTAGCTATGACATTGTCATGGCGGGTCACGCCAGTGCCCCTTGGTCACCGGTCTGAACACACGACCACGAGGAACCTTAAAGATGAAACGCACCCTTGTTCACACGGCGCTCGGCGCCGTCTTCGCGGCCACGGCGACGATGGCGTCGCTCGCCATCGCCGCACCTCCGGTCATGAGCGTCGGGGCCGCGCCGTTCGTTGCCCCGCCGCTGACGGCGCCAGGCAAGAACAAGCTCAAATGCTTCGACGGCCCGTCCGAAGGCGCGCCGCAGGGCGGCAGCTGCACGATGCAGGGGCGCGGGGCGATGGGCCCGGCGATCCTCGACAACAGCAGCACCGACCCCGACGGCGACTATTCCGGCGTCTACTACACTGAGTCGTCGATCTACGGATCGCCGCTGTCGTCGATCAAGCAACTCGGCTACCACTGGAAGGGCTCGATCGAGCCGCAGCCGGGCAACCTGAGCCTCAACATCCCGATCGACGAAGACGGCGACGGCGACACCGAGGGCTACGCGTTCGTCGACGCGTTCTACTGTCCGGGCACCGACGGCGTCGTCGACGTGCTGAACGACGAGGAGTGCGGCATCTTCTACCTCGGCGTCGAGTACGACAACTGGGACGCGCTCGTCGCGGCGTTTCCCGATGCGCTCGTCGCGGACGACAACTTCGCGTTCGTCATCGCCGAGCGCACGCCCGCGGAGCCGCCGGCGACTTGGCGCATCAACGCGGTGAAGTTCGGCAAGCCCGGCAACAACTAGCCCGCTTGACTCACGAAAAGCCCCGCGATCGCGGGGCTTTTCATTTGCAGGCCTGCGGTAGCATCATCGTCCATGCCCCGCGCCCCCGCTCCGCCGGCCCCGCAAGTCCGCATCGCGGACGTCGCACGGCGCGCGCGTGTGTCGACCGGCACGGTCTCGCACGTGCTGTCGGGCCGCACGCAGGTCAGCGACGCGCTGCGCCGCCGAGTCGAGAAGGCCATCGACGCGTTGGGGTACGTGCCGAACTTCCACGCCCAGGGCCTGCGCCGCAAGCTCTCGCGCGTCGTCGGCCTGTGCCTTCCGCACACGTCGACCGCGTACCTGAACGCGCTGTCCGAGACGCTCGAGGGAATCGCCGCTTCCGCCGGCTACGGCGTGATGCACGTGTTCAGTCGCCACGACCCGGACACCGAGCACAGTCGCCTCGAGGACCTGATCCGCTACCGCGTCGACGGCTTGATCCTGCTGCCGAGCACCGCGCCCGCGCGTGCGCTCGACCTCGCCGCGCGCAAGGCGCTGCCGCTCGTCATCATCGACCGGCCGACGCGCGACAAGCGCTTCGACCAGGTGATCCTCGACAACCGCGCGTCGATGCGCGAAGTCGCCGCGGGCCTCGTCGCGCTCGGCCACGCGCGGCTGCTGTTCGTCTGCCATTCCCGCAGCCGGCTCGTCACGCAGCACCGCGTCGAAGGCCTCGAGGCGACGCGACGCGCGCATCCGGGTCTCGACATTCGTACGATCGAGTTCCAGGGCGACGACGCGTACCTCGCGAGCGAGCTCGCGCGCGCGATGAAGGACGCCTCGCCGCCCACGGCGATCGTCGCCAGCAACAGCCACCAGGCATCGCTCGTACTGGGCGCGCTTGCCGGGATCGGCGTCGCGTGCCCCGACGACGTGTCGGTGGTCACGTTCGACGATCCCGAATGGTCGACGCTCGTCCAGCCGCCGCTGTCGGTCGTGCGCCAGCCGGCGGCCGCGATGGCGCGCGCGGCGTGGGATCTCCTGATGCAGCGCGTGAACGGCGAGCGCGTCGCGCCGCGCACGATCATGCTGCGCGCGGCGATCGACCTTCGCGCGTCGGTCGGCCCGCCGCGCGCACGACCCGGCGTCGTCGATCTCGCCCGCGCGACGCGGCGCTAGTCGCGGGTGTGCGAGTACATCCGGCGGCCCGCGATGGGCAGCTTCGCGCGCAGGATCACGCCCTGCTCCGCTTCCGTGATGTATAGCGTCCGTCCGTCGTCGCCGCCGTAGGCGACGTTGGTCGTGCGGATGCCGGCGCACGAGCGGATGCGCGCGACCGGCTCGCCTAGCGCGTCGAAGTGCCAGACGGTCCCGAAGCCCGCGTGCACGACGCACAGGCCGCCCGCCTCGTCGAGCGCCATGCCGTCCGGGCCTGCGAGCCCGCCCGACAGCTGCAGGAACACGCTCGCCTTGAACACGCGTCCGTCGCGCATCGGCATGCGAAGCACCTGCAGCGTGCGCGACACCGCGACGAGGAGCTGGTCCTGGCGCGGCACCACGACGATCCCGTTCGGATAGGCGAGTCCCTCGTACAGGCAGGTGATGACGCCGCGCGCGTCGCGCCGGAACACACGCCCGACGGGATTCTCGAGCCCGCTCTCGCCGGGGTCGGTGAAGTAGAGGTCGCCGTTGTCGGCGAACACGAGGTCGTTCAGCGCGTGGAAGCGCGCGCCGTCGACGCCGTCGGCGACGAGCGTGCGCCTGCCGTTCACCGGATCGAACTCGAGCAGGCCGAGCTTCTGGTCGGTCACGAAGATGCGGCCGTCGCGATGGATCTTGAGGCCGTTCGGGTTGCCGTCGTAGTCGGCGAACACGTCCCAGTCGCCCGCCGGCGAGATCCGGAAGATGCGCCCGTGGCTGATGTCGACGCAGTACAGGCGGCCGGCGCGGTCGAACGACGGTCCCTCGAGGAACGAGTGCAGCGGCCCGCTGCCGCGCGCGAGACTCCACGGCGTCTCGACGCCGTCGCGGCGCAGCTTCTTGGGCAACCGCGCGTGGACTTCGGTCGCGATCGTCGGGATGGCGTGCATGCGGGGCGAGTGTGCCCGCTTGTGCGGGCCGGCGGATAGGTGTATTTGTACCGCAGTTCTTGAATGGATTCAAAACGCCGGCCAGTTAAGCGGCCGCTCCGGAGGACCCATGACCCGTGCCCGCCGCGCCTTCCTGGCGCTCTTCGCGCTGACCTTTGCCGCCCTCGCCGGCCCGGCGTCCGCCCAGTTTCCCGACCGCCTGCTGAGGCTGGTGGTGCCGTTCCCGCCCGGCGGCGCGACCGACGTGATGGGCCGGATCCTCGCGAGGAAGATGGGCGAGATCCTCGGCAAGACGGTCGTCGTCGAGAACCACCCGGGCGCCGGCGGCACGATCGGCACCGACTTCGCGGCGCGCCAGCCCGGCGACGGCTACACGCTGCTGCTCGTCAACGCGATCCCGCACACCGCGAGCCGCAGCCTCTACCCGACCCTCAAGTACGACCCGGTCAAGAGCTTCACGCCGATCGGTGCGCTCGGCCTCATTCGCTACATCCTCGTGGTCAACAACGACGTGCCGGCGCAGGACTACGCGCAGTTCGTCGCCTACGCGAAGGCGAACCCGGGCAAGCTCAACTTCGCGTCCGCGGGCGTGGGCAGCGCGCCGCACCTAGCGATGGAGCTGTGGCTGCGCGCGGCCGGCGTCGACATGCTCCACGTCCCGTACGCGGGCAGCGGCCCGGCGATGACCGACCTGATGGGTGGGCGCGTGCAGGCCGCGATGGACAACGTCGGCGCGGCGCCGCACATCAAGGCCGGCAAGTTGCGCGCGCTCGCGATCACCGGCGCGAACCGCGCGCCTGCGTTCCCGCAGATCCCGACCTTCGCGGAAGTCGGGTTGCCGTCGTACGACGTGAGCGGCACTTGGGGCCTGATCGCCCCGGCCAACGTGCCTGACGCAACAGTGAAGATCCTGAGCGACGCGCTCGCGAAGACCATCGCCGATCCCGAGGTTCGCGATGCGCTCGTCGCGCAAGGCATCGAGCCCGTCTATGCCGGCGCCGCCGACTACGGCGCGGTGCTCGTGCGCGAGCTGGACAAGTGGACCCGGCTGATCGATCAGGCGAAGATCAAGCTGTAGGCGCCCGAGTGTCGTCCGGATTCGGCACGCTGGAGCCGCTGCTCGCGCCGCGCTCGGTGGCGGTCGTCGGCGCGTCCGACCGCGAAGGCAATCTCGGCGGCCTCGCCGTCGGCTTCCTCGCCAAGTTCGGCTACCGCGGGCCGGTGTGGGCGGTCAACCCGTCCGGCGGCACGGTGCGCGGCCAACGCGCGTACGCGAACCTGCGCGACCTGCCCGGCGTGCCCGACCTCGCAATCGTCGCGGTCCCGGCCGGCGGCGTCGCCTCGGTCGTGCGCGACTGCGCCGACGTCGGCACGCCCGCCGCGATCGCGTGGGCCGGCGGGTTCGCCGAGATCGGCCCCGAGGGTGCGACGCGCCAGCGCGAGCTCGAGGCGCTGTGCCGCGACACCGGCGTCAAGCTGTGCGGGCCGAACTGCATCGGCGTCATCAACACATCGATCGGGCTCACGGCGTCGTTCAGCTCGATGCTCGCCGACAACGCCACGCTCACGCCCGGAACGGTGTCGATGGTGAGCCAGAGCGGCGGCATCGGCGTGATGTCGCACGCGCGCGCGCAGGCGTTCGGCCTGGGCTTCCGGATCACGGTGAGCTGCGGCAACGAAGCGTCGGTCACGCTGCCCGACGTGATGCGCGCGCTGGTGGACGACGACGGCACGCGCGTCGTCGCCGTCTACGTCGAAGGTCTCTCGGATCCCGACGGCTTCGTCGAGGCGCTCGCCGCGGCGCGTCGCCGCGACAAGCCGGTCGTCGTCATGAAGGGCGGCGCGTCGGAGGCGAGCGGGCGCGCGGCGCTCGCGCACACCGGGCGGCTCGCCGGCAGCGACCGGATCTTCGACGCGATCTTCCGCGAGTTCGCGGTGTCGCGCGTCGGCTCGGCCGAGGAGCTGCTCGACGTCGCGCTGCAGCTCGCGTCGACGCGGCCCGAGCAGATGCCACAAGGGCGGCGCGTGCTGGTGTCGACGTTCGGCGGCGGCAGCGGCGTCGTGTGCACCGACCAGTGCGCGCGCGAAGGCCTCCTGGTTCCGGCGCTGTCGAGCCACACGCGCGAGCGCGTCGCGCCGCTCTGCACGCCGCTGTCGTCGGTGGCGAATCCCGTCGACTTCACGCCCGGCATGGTCACCGACGCGCGCCACCGCGAGAAGCTGCCGCAGGCGCTCGAGGCGCTCGCCGACGCGCCCGACGTCGACGGCTGGGTGTTCCTCGCGGCAGGCTTCGCGAAGCAGGCGGACGAGCTCGCGGTTGCGTTCGACGCGATTCGCAATCGCTCGACCAAACCGATTTGCCTGTCGTGGCAGGCCATGCCCG
>DATBSV010000412.1:0-2106 GCA_036559685.1 Casimicrobiaceae bacterium | reverse complement strand
CCGTTCGTCCAGCACCGCTGGGAGTACTACGACGTCGACTAGAAGCGCCCGCGGCCCGGCGCCGCGGCGAGCAGCTGGCGCGTGTAGTCGTGCTTCGGCGACGCGTAGACCTCCGCGATCGGGCCTTCCTCGACGACGCGTCCGCGGTGCATGACCGCGATGCGGTCGCACACCTGCGCGGCGACGCGAAGGTCGTGGGTGATGAACAGCATCGTCAATTGCAGCCGGGTGCGGATCTCGTCGAGCAGCGCCAGCACCTGGGACTGCACCGACACGTCGAGCGCCGAGACCGGCTCGTCGGCGACGAGCAGCGCCGGCTCCATCGCGAGCGCGCGCGCGATGCAGATGCGTTGTCGCTGTCCCCCCGAGAATTCGTGCGGATAACGCTCGAGCGAGGTCGGGTCGAGCCGCACGAGCTCCATCAGCGAGCGCGCCCGCTTCATCGCGTCGTCGTGCGAAACGCCGAAGTTCATCGGCCCCTCGACGATCGACGCGCCGACGCTGCGGCGCGGGTTGAGCGAGCGGTAGGGATCCTGGAACACGATCTGCACCTTGCGGCGCATCTCGCGCAGACGCCGGCGCGGCAGCATCGCGACCTCGAGCCCGTCGATCTTCACCGACCCCGACGTCGGGTCGACGAGCCGCGCGATGCAGCGCGCCACGGTCGACTTGCCGGAGCCGGACTCGCCGACGATGCCGAGCGTCTCGCCGCGCCGGATCTCGAGCGTGACGTCCTCGGCGGCGCGTACGTCGCGGCGGCCCGCGAGCCATCCGCCCTGCACGTAGGTCTTGCTCAGCCCTTTCGCCTCGACCAGCGGTGTCGTCGTGACGACCACGCGATGCCGCGGCGTCATGCTCGGCACCGCGGCGATCAGCATCTTCGTGTAGTCGTGTTTGGGCGAGCGCAACACCTCGTCGGCCGTCCCGAGCTCGACCAGCTCGCCTTGCTTGAGCACCGCGACGCGGTCGGCGATCTCGGCGACGACGCCGAAGTCGTGCGTGATGAACAGCACGCCGGTGCCGTGCTCGCGCATCAGGTCGCGAATCAGCGCGAGGATCTGCGCCTGGGTCGTGACGTCCAATGCTGTCGTCGGCTCGTCGGCGATCAGGAGCTTGGGATCGAGCACCAGCGCCATCGCGATCATGATGCGTTGCCGCTGCCCGCCCGAGAGCTGATGCGGATACGACGACGCCATGCGCGCGGGATCGGGCAGGCGCACGTCGGCGAGCCCCTCGAGAACCTTCGCGCGCCGAGCCGCCGCGTCGAGCGTCGTGTGCCGACGAAGCACCTCGTCGATCTGCTCGCCGCAGCGCATGACGGGATTGAGCGCCGTCATCGGCTCCTGGAAGACCATCGCCATGCGCGTGCAGCGCAGCGCCTCGAGCCGGCGCTCGGACGCGCCGACGAGCTCCTCGCCCGCGAGCCGGATCGAGCCGCTCGTCACCGCGAGCGCGCGCGGCAACAGCCCCATCGTCGCGTGCGCGATCACGCTCTTACCCGAGCCGGATTCGCCGACCAGGCACACGATCTCGTTGGGGGAAACGGCGAGATACACGCCGTCGACGGCGTGCGCGCGGTCCGAGCCGCGCGGCAGGCCGATCGTCAGTCCGGCGATGTCGAGGATGGGCGCGCTCATCTTCCAGGGATGGCCTCTAGGGGCCAATCGTCATGCAGCCCCACGGGGTAACATCCATCGCGCAACATGAAGACCCATCCGGCGGCGAGCCAGGCACACACATCGTGAGGATCGCATGAACGTATCCCGAGTAGTGTCCCTGACGATGTTGGGACTGTTTTTAGGCGGGTGCGCCACCCGCCCGGTCAACCCGCCGATCACGCAGGCCGATCCTCGAAGCGGCTACCGGCTGGAAACGCGCCAGGCGACCAGCACGAACAGCAAGGAGAACCTGGTCATCCTCGCGTTCTCGGGCGGAGGCACGCGCGCCGCCGCTTTCTCGTACGGCGTGCTCGAGTACTTGCGCAAGACCGAAATCGTCGGCGCGAACGGCCAACGGGTTCGCCTGCTCGACTCGATCGACGTGATCACCGGCGTGTCGGGAGGCAGCTTCACCGCGCTGGCCTACGGCCTGTACGGTGAGAAGCTG
>DATBSV010000411.1:0-2081 GCA_036559685.1 Casimicrobiaceae bacterium | reverse complement strand
CGCCAGCCGCAGGAACCATGCGCGCCGCTCGAGCTCGCGGCGCGACGCGTACCAGAACGCGAGCGCGAACAGCGCGAGGACGTAGAACCCGCACGCCACCATGATCCGGAACGACCAGAACAACACCGGGACGTTCGGGATCGTGCTCGTCGCCGCGCGCTTGATGTCCGCGTCGGTCGCCTTGAGCGGATCGTCCATCCAGCGCTTGAGGAGCAGCGCGTAGCCCAGGACGTCGACGTTGTGGTCGAGCACCTGCTTGGCCGCCGCGTCCTTCGGGTTCGCCTGCAGCTTCTGCAGCGCGTCGTAGGCGAGCAAGCCGCGACGGATGTGCTTCTCGGCGGACTTCTCGAGCTCGTTGATCCCAGGCAGCACCTTGTCGATCGACCGCGTCGCGATGATCCCCATCATCCACGGGATGTGGATCGCGAGATGGGTCTTGCGCTGCTCGACGTCGGGCCAGCCGAACACGGTGAACGACGCGGGCGCCGGCTCCGTTTCCCACATCGCTTCCATCGCCGCGAGCTTCATCCGCTGGTTGTCGCCCAGCGCGTAGCCGGATTCGTCGCCGAGCACGACGACCGACAGCGCCGAGGCGAGCCCGAACGACGCCGCGACCGTCATCGAGCGCTTCGCGAACGCGACGTTGCGTCCGCGCAGCAGGTACCACGCCGAGATCGACATCACGAACATCGCGCCGGTCACGTAGCCGGCCGACACCGTGTGCACGAACTTGGCCTGCGCGACCGGGTTGAACATCACCTCGCCGAACGAGGTCACCTCCATGCGCATCGTCTCGAAGTTGAACACCGAGCCGACCGGGTACTGCATCCAGCCGTTCGCGATCAGGATCCACAGCGCCGACAAATTGCTGCCGACCGCGACCAGGACGGTGACGATCAGGTGCTTGACCGGCGACAGGCGGTCCCAGCCGAAGAAGAACAGCCCGACGAAGGTCGACTCGAGGAAGAACGCCATTAGGCCCTCGATCGCGAGCGGCGTGCCGAAGATGTCGCCGACGTAGTGCGAGTAGTAGGCCCAGTTGGTGCCGAACTGGAACTCCATCGTGAGGCCGGTCGCCACGCCCATCGCGAAGTTGATCCCGAACAGCACGCCCCAGAACTGGGTCATGCGCTTCCAGATCTCGCGGCCGGTCATCACGTAGACCGTCTCCATGATCACCAGCATCCAGACCAGCCCCAGCGTCAGCGGGACGAACAGGAAGTGGTAGAGCGCGGTGACGGCGAACTGCAGCCGGGACAGGTCGACGACGAGCTCGTTGATCATGGGCGGGTGGGCGCGGGGACGGGCTGCGAGACGAGGTGCTTCGCCACCGCGGCGGGCGTGGTCTCCGCGCGCGGGGCGGGCTTGATCGCGACCCACCACAACAGGATGAGCAGCACGATCTTGAGGATGATCAGGAACAGGATCTCGCGCCCGAAGCGCCGGGCGACCGCGCTGCGGGACCAGATCGTGGCGGGGAAGGCCGGGCCGGGCGGATCGGCGAAGGCGCGCGCCATGGAGCGGACTGTCGCGCAGCGCGCGCCGCGCGTCAACCCGCGAGGTCGTCGCCGCCTTCGCACAGCCGGACGAGCGCGTGCAGCGTGCGGTTGACCGGCACGGGCACGCCCAGCGCCTCGCCGCGTCGGACCACCTCGCCGTTGAGCATGTCGATCTCGGTCGGCTTGCCGCGCACGATGTCCTGCGCGGTCGACGAATGCTGCGTCGCGAGACGCTCGGCCGTGCGCCAGATCATCGCGATCATCGCCGACTCGTCGAGTGCGACGCCCGCCGCGCGCGCGACCGCCACGGCCTCGCCGACGGCCGACTCCATCAGGTGGCGGACGCCGTCGTCGCGGGCCATGCGGCCGTAGCGGGATCGGCCGAGCGCCGAGACCGCGTTGAACGCGCAGTTGACGACGAGCTTTTCCCACAAGGCCGCATCGACGTTGTCGACGACCGGGCAGCGCACGCCGGCGCGCTCGAACATCGCGCCGACCTCGCGCGCGCGTTGCGCGGCGCCGCTCCGGCCGGCGCTCGGGCGCGCGACGCCGAGGGCGAGATCGCCGCCGCCGCTGTGTCGC
>DATBSV010000410.1:0-3151 GCA_036559685.1 Casimicrobiaceae bacterium | reverse complement strand
GGCATCTGCACCAGGCACTCGCGCCCGATCACCGCCTGGAAGTCGCGCACCATCATCGGATAGGGATGCGGGCCCGCGACGGTGCCGATGATGTAGAACGTCGACTCGACGTTGGTCACCCAGTCGCGCATCGCTTCGTTCAGCGCATCCTTGAGCGTCTTGCTGCCCGACTCGACCGGCACGACCTTCGCACCGAGCAGCTTCATCCGGTACACGTTCTGCACCTGGCGGCGCACGTCCTCGCTGCCCATATACACGACGCACTCGAGGCCGTAGCGCGCGGCGACTGTCGCGGCCGCGACGCCGTGCATGCCCGCGCCGGTCTCCGCGATCACGCGCGGCTTGCGCAGGCGCCGCGCGAGCAGCGCCTGGCCGATGCAGTTGTTCACCTTGTGCGCGCCGGTGTGGTTGAGGTCCTCGCGCTTGAGCCAGATCTGCGCGCCGCCGAGCTCGCGCGACCAGCGCTCGGCGTGGTAGACCGGCGTCGGGCGGCCGACGTAGTGCTTGAGCTCGCGCGCGAACTCCGCGGCGAACGATGGGTCGTGGCGCGCGCTCTCGTACTGCGCCTTGAGGTCGTCGAGCGCGCGGATCAGCGTCTCGGCGACGAAGACGCCCCCGTAGGGGCCGAAGTGGCCGCGCGCGTCAGGAAGGTCGTGCATCTGCATGGCGTACCTCGGCGACGAACGCGGCGATGCGCGCCGCGTCCTTGATGCCTTTCTGCGGCCGGCCGTCGGCGCCGAGCGCCTCGACACCGGACGACACGTCCACGGCCCAGGGCCGCGTGCGCCGGATCGCCTCGCCGACATTCTCTGCATCGAGACCGCCCGACAGCACCAGCGGCACCGGCAGCTTCGCCGGCACGAGCGTCCAGTCGAACGTACGGCCCGTGCCGCCCGGCAGACCGCCCGAGGGCGGCGCGTCGAGCAGCACGCCCGCGGCGTCGCTGTACGGCAACAACGATTCTAGCAAATTGCCCTCGCGGGCCACGGAAATCGCCTTGAGGTAGGGCCGCCCGAACGCGCGGCAGAGCGCGGCGTCCTCGTGTCCGTGGAACTGCAGCGCCGACAGCGGCACCGCGTCGAGCACCGCACGCACCTCGTCGGCCGACGGGTCGACGAACAAGCCGACGGTCGACACGAGCGGCGGCAGCGCGGCGGCGATCGCGCGCGCTCGCGCGAGGTCGACGCGGCGCGGCGTCCCCGCCCAGAAGATGAGCCCGATCGCGTCGGCGCCCGCGCGCGCGGCCGCGAGAGCGTCCTCGACGCGCGTGATGCCGCAGATCTTGATGCGCGTGCGGGACGGGCCGGCGGCGCTCATCGCGACGGGGCCGCGAGCACGACCGCGCGGCGCGTCGACGGCAATCCGAACGACGCGTCGTAGTCGGCGCCGGCGAAATAAAGGCCGTCGGGCGCGAACGTCGCCGGGCCGCGCGTGCGATCGCGCGCCTCGAGCAGCTCGCGCATCCAGTCCGGCGCCGCCTTGCCGGCGCCGATGGTCACGAGCGCGCCCACGAGGTTGCGCACCATGTGGTGCAGGAACGCGTCGGCAGAAAGAGAAAACCGCAACAGGTCGCCCTCGGCGTCGACGTCGAACCGCTGCAGCGTCTTGACCGGCGACTTCGCCTGGCATTCGGCCGCGCGGAACGCGCTGAAGTCGTGGCGCCCGGTGACGAGCGCCGCGGCCTCGCGCATCGCACCTGCGTCGAGCGCGCGATGATACCAACCGACGCGCCCGCTCATGAGGCCGGGCCGCTCGGGACGCGCGAGCAGCAGGTAGTCGTAGTGGCGCGCGCGCGCCGCGAAGCGCGCGTGGAACGCGTCGGGCACCGCGTGCGCCCACAGCACGGCGACGGACGCCGGCAAGTGGGCGTTGACGCCGCGCACCCACGCGGACAACGGGCGTTCGTCGGGCACGTCGGCGTGCACGATCTGCGACGTCGCGTGAACGCCCGCATCGGTCCGTCCCGCCGGAATCGCGACGACGTCGCGTTGCGCGATCTCGCGCAGCGCGTGCTCGAGCGCGTCCTGGACGCCGCAGCGCGCGCTCTGCGACTGGAAGCCGCAGAAGCCGCGGCCGTCGTACTCGAGGGCAAGGGCGAGGCGCATGGGCGAAAGGCGGTCGGTGGAAACGACGACGGCGGGCAAAAGGCCCGCCGTCGTCAAAAGTGCCTGAAGCGTCCGGTCAGCCGAGCTTGCCGAGGATCGCCTGCGCTTCCTTCTTCTGTTCGTCGTCGCCCTCGTGCAGCACTTCCTGCAGGATCTCGCGCGCGCCCTCGACGTCGCCCATTTCCTGGTAGGCCTTCGCGAGGTCGAGCTTGGTCGCCGCGTCGTGCCACTGGCCGTCGAGCACCGACGGCGTCGGGTCCTCGTAGGTCGCCTTGTCCGGGTCGAACGACAGGTCGAGCTTGTCGAGCTCGAGCGCCGCGGACGGACGCGCGAGCCGGTCGGCGGCGCCGCTCGGCGCGCCGGCGGTCGCCGTCGCGAGCGCGGGCTCGGAGCGGCGCATCGGCGCGGGCTTGTCGCCCTCTTCCAGGTGGAATTCCATGTCGAACTTGTCGGCGGCCGCCTTGACCTTTTCGGCGACGGACTCGCGCGACGCCTCGACGCGGTCGGCGATCATGCCGCGAGACACCGCGGCGCCGGCCATCGCCCCAGCTGCGGCGCCCGCGGCCGCGGCCGCGGTACCCGACGCGTGCGCCGGCTGGCGCGGCGCGTGAACCACGGTCTCTTCGCCGAACGCCTCGGCCATCGGCTTAGCGGTCGCGCCCGACGTCGGCGACAGCGAGATCTCCTCGTCGAGGCCCATGTCGAAGCCCTTGTCGGCCTTCGACGTGTCCGGCTTGTAGTCGCTCGACACCGCGAACGTGTCGCTCTCGACCGGGCGCGCCGCGCGCTGCGCGGGCGCACCGCCCTCGGCGAACATCGGGTTGGCCGGGTCGAGCTGGCGGCCGAGCGCGACGGCCTTGTGCCACACCTCGCCCTGGCCCTGCGACACCGCGTAGAGCTCGGATGCGACGGTCTCGAACGCCGACGGCTTGTTGTGCTGCGCGTGGATCTCGAGCAGCTTGAGATAGATCTCCTGGCGCTGCGGATCCTTCTTGAGCGCGTCCTTCAGGATTTCCTCGGCCTGCGCATCGCGGCCGTACGCGAGG
>DATBSV010000409.1:0-5294 GCA_036559685.1 Casimicrobiaceae bacterium | reverse complement strand
CGACGAACGTGAGTCCGAACGGCGCAGCGTGCAGGACCGCGAGCAGCGCGACGGCCGCCCACGCGAACGGCGCGCCGACGCCATCGCGGTCGCCGGACGGAGCGGGTGGCGCGCGCATCGGCGCATCTTCCCAAAAAACTTCGCGCCGCGGCGCGAAATGGCGACTAGAATAATTGCATGCCGGCACCGACGCACGGACGCACCGGGACGCGCGCCAGGCGCGCGCCCGACCTGCGCGCGTTCGTCACCCCCGAGGACAGGTCGCTGCGCCCGCCGTGGTCGCGCGCCGGCGACGCGTTCGACCAGGCGTGCACGCGCTGCGGCAAGTGCGTCGAGGCGTGTCCGACCCGCGTGCTCCGGATCGAGCACGGCCGCCTGCGCGTCGACTACGCCGACGGCGAATGCACGTTCTGCGGCGCCTGCGCGACCGTGTGCCCGGAGCCGGCGTTCGACCTGGCGGCGCACGCCGCGAACGCGCGGCCGTGGAACGTCGTCGCGCGCATCGACAACACCTGCCTCGCGCGCCTCGGCGTCGAGTGCCTGAGCTGCGGCGATGCGTGCGAAGCGCACGCCATCCGTTTCCGCGTGCACGGCGGATCGGTGCCCGATCCGCGCGTCGACCCCCATCTCTGCACCGGGTGCGGCGCGTGCGTGCGCGTATGCCCGGCCAGCGCGATCACGGTCGTCGCGCGTACGCCGCCGGTGGTGCACGCGTAGTGCTCGGGCAGCTCGACATCGCGCGGGCGCTCCCGCGCGACGCCGAACGTGCGACGCTGATCGGGCGCGCGTACCTGCCCGGGGTCGACGGACCTTCGCCGATCGTCGTGCGCGGCGGGGCCGTGCACGACCTGTCGTCGATTGCCCCGACGACCAGCGAGCTTCTCAACCTGCCCGACCCGGTGCGCGCGGCGCGCACGCCGGGGCTGCCGCGCGTCGGGACGATCGACGAGCTCCTGCGCAACAGCGACGAGGGGACGCGCGATGCATCCAGGCCGTGGCTGCTCGCGCCGAACGACCTCCAGGCGATCAAGGCGGCGGGCGTCACGTTCGTGTCGAGCATGCTCGAGCGCGTGATCGAGGAGCAGGCGCGCGGCGATCCGGCGAAGGCCGAGGCCGTTCGCCGGTCGCTGGTCGGGATCATCGGCGAGAAGCTGTCGGTGAAGCCGGGCTCCGACGAGGCCGCGCGCGTCAAGGACGCGCTGATCGCGCAGAAGGTGTGGTCGCAGTATCTCGAGGTGGGGATCGGACCCGACGCGGAAATCTTCACCAAGTCGCAGCCGATGTCCGCGGTGGGAACGGGCGCCGACATCGGCATCCATCCCAAGTCCTCGTGGAACAACCCCGAGCCCGAGATCGTGCTGGCGGTGTCCGCCGAAGGACGCGTGGTCGGGGCGACGCTCGGCAACGACGTCAACCTCCGAGACTTCGAGGGACGCAGCGCGCTGTTGCTGAGCAAGGCGAAGGACAACACCGGCTCGTGCGCGATCGGGCCGTTCGTGCGCCTGTTCGACGAGCACTACGGCGTCGACGACGTGCGCCGGGCCGACATCGCGCTGCGTGTCGACGGGAACGACGGGTTCGTGCTCGACGGCGCGAGCTCGATGTCCGCGATCAGCCGCGACCCGCTCGACCTCGCGCACCAGGCGATGGCCGGGAACCATCAGTACCCGGACGGGTTCGTGCTCTTCCTCGGCACCATGTTCGCGCCGATCCAGGACCGCCATGGCCCGGGCCAGGGCTTTACGCACGCGATCGGCGACGTGGTGACCGTGTCGACGCCGACCCTCGGTGCGCTGGTCAACCGTGTCAGGACGAGCGATACCGTCGCGCCATGGACGATGGGCGCGGTCGCGCTGATGCGCAATCTGGCGAAGCGCGGGCTGCTCTAGCGCTTGTGGGTCCGGCTTCAGCCGGACGCTTTTCCTGCGCTATTCCGTCCGCTTCATCGTCGACGTCGGCGAATGGTGCGTCGACTTCAGGTAATCCTTCGGCGGTTCCGGCGGCGCCGCGTCGACACGGTCGGCGCTCGGCGTGCCGTCGATCCAGTCGACGCACAGCCGGTTGTCGACGCCGCGCACACCCGGCACCGCTTCGACGATCGCCTCCAGCATCTCCTTGGTGACGCGCTCGGGCACCGGGCCTTCGAGCGTCACGATGCCCCCGGCGACGGTCACGGACAAGTCGTGGGCGCCCTCGCCGCCTTCCGACACGATCCGATGCGCGATCTCGTCGCGCAGGCTGGTGTCGGCCGTTCCGGCGCGTTGACGTGCGACGGCGGCGCGATCGACGACCGGGCGGCGCAGACGCTCGCCCGCATGAAACGCGAAGTCGCGGTCGGTCCACGGGAACGGCGGCGCCAGCGGCGGCTCGGCGGACGACGTGCGGGACAGATTGCGGCCCACACGCGACGCGCGCGTGCGGTCGGGGCTCGATCGGTTGCGCATAAGGGCCTCCTCGCTGATCGATCCTCGCCCGCGGGGCCGCTCGAGGGCATCGGACGGAGGCTCGGCTGCGGGCAGGCGTCGTCCGACACGCCGTAGAATGGACGGCTCCTCGCGAGGACTTCCGCCATGGCCGATACCGCTGCGCCGACCCGCTCCGCCGTCCGTCACGACCCGCCGTTCCGCGCCGATCACGTCGGCAGTTTCCTGCGCCCGCGCGCGCTCATCGAGGCGCGCGAGCGCTTCGCCAAAGGCGAGATCCCCGCCGACGCGCTGCGCGTCGTCGAGGATGCGGCGATCCTCGACATCGTCCGCTTCCAGGAGGACCTGGGGCTGCGCGGCATCACCGACGGCGAGTTCCGGCGCACGTATTTCCACATCGACTTCCTGACCCAGCTCGAGGGCGTGGAGACCAAGGGCGGCATCGCGATCAGCTTCCACAGCAAGGCGGGCAACGTCGACTTCGCGCCGCCGGTCATGCAGGTCACGAAGAAGGTGCGGCATGCCAAGCCGATCCAGCGCCGCGATTTCGCGTTCCTGAAGTCGGTCGTCAAGCGAACGCCGAAGGTGACGATTCCCTCGCCCACCATGCTGCACTTCCGCGGGGGGAGGAAGGCCATCAGCCAGGAGGCCTATCCCGCGATCGAGGATTTCTTCGACGACATCGCGCAGGCCTACCGCGACGAGATCGCCGACCTGGCCGCCGCCGGCTGCACGTACCTGCAGCTCGACGACACCAACCTCGCCTACCTGTGCGACACGAAGATGCGCGAGGGCGCGATGGCGCGCGGCGACGATCCCAACGAGCTGCCGCGCCGGTACGCGTCCCTCATCAACGCCGCGATCGCGAACCGGCCCGCGTCGATGCGCATCTGCATCCACCTGTGCCGCGGCAACTTCAAGAGCGCGTGGGCGGCCGAAGGCGGCTACGAGCCGGTCGCCGAGGTGTTGTTCAACGCGCTGGAGGTCGACGGCTACTTCCTCGAGTACGACGACGCACGCTCCGGCGACTTCAAGCCGCTGCGCCACGTGCCGAAGGACAAGACCGTCGTGCTGGGGCTCGTGTCGACCAAGCTCGACAAGATGGAAACCAAGGACGAGCTCAAGCGCCGCATCGACGAGGCGTCGAAGTTCATGCCGGTCGGGCAGATGTGCATCTCGCCGCAGTGCGGCTTCAGCTCGACCGTGCACGGCAACGACATCGCCGTCGCCACGCAAGCCGCGAAGCTCAAGCTCTGCGTCGAGACCGCGAAGGACGTGTGGGGCGGCGTATGAACGTCGGGCTGGTCGGCTACGGCGAGGTCGGCAAGATCTTCACGTCCGAATTCATCGAGCAGAAGGTCGGCTGGGTCGGCGCGTGGGACATCCTGATGCGCGATGCAGCCGCGGGGCCGGCGATGACGACGCACGCCGCCAAGGCCGGCGTCGAGGCGGTGGGCTCGATGGCCGCGCTGACCGCAAAGGCCGACGTCGTCATCTCGGCCGTGACCGCCTCGCAGGCGGGCGCGGTCGCCGACGAGGCGTCGACGTCGATCCGGCCGGGCACGTGGTTCATGGACCTGAACTCGTGCTCGCCGGGGGTCAAGCAGCGCTCGAGCGAGCGCATCGTCCGCGCCGGCGGTCGCTACGTCGAGTCGGCCGTCATGACGACCGTTCCCGGTTACGGGATCCGCGTACCGATGCTGCTGGGCGGACGGCATGCGGCGGAATTTCGCGCGCTTATGGCGCCGCTCGGCTTCGACATGCAGGTCGCCGACGAGCGCATAGGC
The DNA here is from genome assembly GCA_036559685.1 of Casimicrobiaceae bacterium. Classification (GTDB taxonomy): domain Bacteria; phylum Pseudomonadota; class Gammaproteobacteria; order Burkholderiales; family Casimicrobiaceae; genus VBCG01. The sequence continues at coordinate 1,084 of DATBSV010000409.1, read as the reverse complement.
GTCGCGTCCGCGACCAAGATGTGCCGCAGCGTCATGATCAAGGGCCTCGAATCGCTGCTCGTCGAGAGCCTGACGTCCGCGCGCTACTACGGCGTCGAGGACCGCGTGCTGGCGTCGCTGCACGAGACCTTTCCCGAGCTCGACTGGGAGAAGATCGCGTCGTACATGATCATGCGCACCGCGCTGCACGGCAAGCGTCGCGCCGAGGAGATGCGCGAGGTCGCCGTCACGGTTCGGGAGGCCGGCGTGGAACCCCTGATGGCCACGGCGACCGCCGAGCGGCAGGATTCCATGGCGAAACGGAAGGACGCCGCCGGCTTCGCACAGGTCGCGAAGGGCGCCAACTGGCGAGCGTATGTGGACAAGCTCCTGGAAGCCCGGAGCGCCGAAACGGCCCGGTTGACGACACTGCATTAGACGCCGCGAATCTCGAGCGGCGAAGCGATCCTGTTCACCACGACCCCTCGGAGCCCCCGAATGAAGCTCTACTACCACCCGGCCTCGACCACCAGCCGCATCGTCGAGCTCTTCGCCAAGGACCAGGGCATCGCCCTCGACTACCAGGTCGTCGACCTCTTCACCGGCGAGCACCTGAAGCCCGAGTACGCGAAGATCAATCCCAACCACCTCGTGCCGGTCCTCGAGGACGGCAACTTCCGGTTGACGGAGTCCGCGGCGATCATCCGCTACCTCGCGGACAAGTCGAACTCGCCCGCGTATCCGAAGGACCTGCAGGCCCGCGCGCGCGTGAACGAGATGATGGATTGGTTCAACGCCAACATGTACAAGGACTTCGGCTACGGGCTCGTCTACCCGCAGACGTTCCCGCACCACAAGCGCCCTGCCGAGGCGGTGCAAACGGGAACGCTCGACTGGGGCAAGCAGAAGACCCGGTCGTGGCTCAAGATCCTCGACCACGACCTGATCGGGCCGAACAAGGCGTTCTTGTGCGGCGACCGCATCACGCTCGCCGATTACATGGGCGCGGAGATGATCGCGCTGGGCGACGTGATCCGCTGCAGCTACGCCGGGTATCCGAACATCGAGCGCTGGCTGCGCAACATGCGCGCGCTCAAGAGCTGGT
>DATBSV010000408.1:0-5008 GCA_036559685.1 Casimicrobiaceae bacterium | reverse complement strand
CGCCAGCAACCGGCATCCGGGCGCGACGCCGATCGCACCACCGCCCTTGCCCGCCGCCGCCACGACGCCCGCGCACGGCGTGCCGTGGATGTCGTTGAGCTCCAGGTCGTCGTAGGGATCCTGGAACGTCTTGGGCCGCGGGTCGTAATGGCCCGGGTCCTCGGGATCGAGGAAGAAGTCGCGGCCATGCCGGTCCTTCGCCTTCGCGTCGGGATTGCGCCACAGCCGCGGCTTGAGGTTCGGGTGGTCGATGTCGACGCCGTCGTCGAGCACGGCGATGACGATCGCACGCTTGCCCTTGGTGATCGTCCACGCGTTGCGCGCGTCGACGTCCTCGTCGTCCTTCGCGCCGGCCGCGCCGTGGTTCTCGAGGTGCCATTGCATCGACGGAATCGACGGCAGCCCAGCCTGGCGCCAATACTGCGAAACGAAGTTCGGCGTCGCGAACACGACCTCGTCGAGCGCGGTCCAGCGGTTCGCGATTTCGACCAGCTCCTGGCCATCGTAGCGTCGCTTCGGGTGGTAGACGACGACCTGGTCGCGCGCGTACGGGTTGCGCCGCCGCACGACGAAGCCCCGCTCATGCAGGATCGCGTCGCGCCGCTTCTGCGGCGTCCCGGGCGCGAAGCGCACCACGATCTCGCGATAGACCACCTTGATCGCGCCGCTCAGCTCGTCGCGAAACGTCGCGGGCGGCGGGCCTTGCGGGGTGGCCGGCGCCTCGCCCTTCGCGTGGCGCCCGAGGTCGAACACGCGACGCGACGCGCGCGCGACCAGCGCGCCGGTGCTGACCGGGTCGCGTTTGAGGTCGGCGTCGACCTCGACGCGCACGTTGCGCGTGGCCTTCGAGACGACCACCGTCGTGCGCAGCGGCGTCAGCTCGAGCTGCGGCCCGTCCTTCGCGATCAGGCGCATGGCGCCTCCTCTCTCTTCAGCCGCCGTGCATGAGCACGCGATCGAGCGCGGCGACGAGGCGTTCGGGATCGACCGGCTTCACGAGGTGCTCGTCGAAGCCGGCGCGCAATGCGCGCTCGCGGTCCTGCTGCGTGCCATAGCCGGTGAGCGCCAGCAATCGCGGCCGTGCGGCGCCCGACACCTCGGCGACCTTGCCGGCGAGCGCGTAGCCGTCCATCCCGGGCAGCCCGATGTCGAGGATCGCGGCGTCGGGAGCGAACGCGACGAGCGCGTCGAGGCCCGCAGCGGCGTCGTACGCGGTGCGCACCTGGTAGCCGAACGCATCGAGCACGAGCGCCAGCGTATCGGCCGCGTCGCGGTTGTCGTCGACGATCAGCACGCGCCCGGTGCGTGCCAACGGTGTCGCCGGGAGCGCGGGTATCGGTGCCGGCAACGCATCCGCTTCGACGAGCGGCAGGCAAACGGTGAACGTGCTGCCGCGGCCCACGCCTTCGCTCGTGGCGTCGACGCTGCCGCCGTGCATGCGCACGAGCATCTTGACGATCGCGAGGCCGAGGCCAAGTCCGCCGGTGCGCCGGTCGATCGGTTGCGCGGCCTGCACGAACAGGTCGAAGACCTGCGGCAGGAGCGCCGCGTCGATGCCGACGCCTTCGTCGGCCACCTCGATGATCGCCTCCCCGCGCGCGGCGGAAAGCCGTAGCCGCACCGCGCCGGGATCGGGCGTGAACTTGGCCGCGTTGATGAGCAGGTTCGACACGACCTGCGCCAGGCGCACCTCGTCGCCCGCGACGAGGCAAGGCGCGTCGGCCAGGTCGAGCTCGAGCGCACGCGTGCGCCGCTCGTACATCGGTAGCGTCAGCTCGAGCGCCTTGACGATGATGCCGCGCAGGTCGACCGCCTGGCGGCGCAGCTCGATCTTGCCCTGCGTGATGCGCGAGACGTCGAGCAGGTCGTCGACCAGGCGCGACAGGTGCGAGACCTGGCGCTCGATGATGCGGCGCTCCTCGGCGTTGGCGCCGTCGCCCTTGAGCTGCATGACGCGCAGCGACATCGCGATCGGCGCGAGCGGGTTGCGGAGCTCGTGGCCGAGGATGCCCAGGAATTCGTCCTTGACGCGGTTCGCGCGCTCGGCCTCGCGGCGCGCCGCCTCGGCCGCCTCGTACAGCCGCGCGTTGTCGAGGGCGAGCGCGGCGCGCTGGCCGAGCTCGTCGATCATCGCGCAGTCCGCGGCGCTGAAGCCGCGGCCCGACTCGGCCTGCAGCGCCGCCATCGCGCCGAGCGTGCGGCCGCGCGCAATCAGCGGCACGACGTAATAGGCGGTCATCCCGATCGCGCTCGCGAACGTCAGCAGGTCCTTGTCGCGCTCCGGGTCGTAGCCGATCGGCGGGTCGAAGTGCGCGAGGTGCGGGCGGGCGTGCTTCACGCACCACGCGAACGAGCCTACGGTATCGGGCGGCGCGCGCAACCGGTTCACGAGTTCCCATCCGTACGCAGCGCGAGCCGGGTCCGCATGGTGGGCGACCGCGCGTTGCAGGAAGCCCGCGTCGTCGAACACGTCGACGCGGCACCAGTCGGCGATGCGGGGCACGACGGTGCGCGCGATCGCGTCGAGCGTCTCGCGGCGGTCGAGCGAGCGCGCGAGCACCTCGCCCGCGAGCGCGAGCAGCTCGAGGCGCTGGTCGGCGGACGCGCCCGCAACGGGCGTGGACGCGGGAAAGCCCGGGACGGAGGCGGGGACGCTCATCGTGTAGGACGCGAGCCGGCCAACGCGCCGGCGCCCGGAGTGTACGTCCCCGATGGCTTTATCCTTACGGGTGATGGCGTACGCGATCTCCTGGCACGACCTCCCCGGCGGCGACGACGCGTCGCAGGCCGAGCGGCGCATCTGGCGCACCGGCGCGCTGTCGCTGCTGGTGCATGCCGCGCTGCTCGTCGTCCTGCTTCCGCACCTGACGGACATGCGCCACTCCGGCGAGGAGTCGCCGACCCCGACGGTTCCGATCTCGGTCGTGCTGGTCGCACCTCCGCCGCGCGAGGAAACGCGCCCCACCCAGGCGGCCGCGGCGGCAGCCCCGCCTCAAGCGTCGCACCGCGAGCGTGTCGCACCCCGCCCGGCTCTGGCCCCACCGCCGATCGCCGCGCTGCCGCGACCGCCCGAGCCCGACGCGTGGCGCGTGCCGATCCCGTCGACGCCGTCGTTGCCCGAGCCGCCCCGCATCGCCCCGCGACCCGAGTACCGGCCCACGCCGACGCCGCTCGAAGGCGACCTGACGTCGTACATCGCGTCGCAGCGCGCGTCGCGCGGCGAATCCCCTGCCGGTCCTGCGGCCACCGCGAGCGAGCGCGACGCGCAGCGCCGCGACCTCGCGATCAAGCAGAACCTCGCGGGCCTGAACGATCCGCGCCCGCTCGCCGGCAATCCGAAGAACGGCGGAGGCCTGTTCCAGATCACGCTCAAGAGCTACGACTTCGCCGAGTTCAAGTTCTTCGGCTGGAACTCGGAGATCGGCCGCCAGGCGCCGCAGCGCGTCGAGGTGCGCAAAGGCACGAATCCGACCATCGACATCGCGATCGTGCGCCGGATGATCGCGATCATCCGCGAGACGCAGAAGGGCGACTTCACCTGGCGCTCCGACCGCTCGGGCCGCGACGTGACGCTCTCGGCGCGGCCCGAGGACAACGAGCGCCTCGAGAACTTCCTGATGCAGGAGATGTTCGGGCCGCCGCCGCGGCCGTCGGCCGGTTGAACGTGAGGCGCTCGTTCGCGTGCGCGGCGCTTGTCGCGTTCGCCCGTTCGTGTTCTCGAGTTACTGGAAGTACCTCGACGTCGACGTTGCGAGGCGGCGACGAACGGGAACCAAGGAATGAAAGGCGCTGTCCGACTGTTTGCTTTTACGGGCAGGCGTATCCTGCTTCGTAGCGTCCCTGAAAATCAACGAGGAACACAACATGAATAACCTCCTTCGCAGCTCGGCTTCCCGCCTGGTGCGCCTTGGCGCCATCGCGGCGTTCGGCGCGCTCGCCTCCCTGCCGGCGCTCGCGCAGACGATCACGCTGTCCGGCGCCAGCGAGGTGCCGCCGGTGTCGTCGCCCGCGGCCGGAAGCGGCACGGTCACCGTCAAGGACGACGGCAGCGTCACCGCGAAGGTCACCGTCACCGGCATGACGGCGACGGCCGCCCACATCCACATGGCCGCCGCCGGCGCCAACGGGCCGGTCATCGTCCCGTTCACCAAGACCGGCGACAACACGTTCGAGGCCGCGGCCGGCGCGAAGATGACGCCCGAGCAACTGGCCGCCTACAAAGCCGGCAACACGTACGTCAACGTGCACAGCGCTGCGAATCCGGGCGGCGAGGTCCGCGCGCAGCTGAAGCCCTGACCCCCGACGGCCGGCGGTACCAGGCGGATGCCTGACACCGTCGGTCAGTGGCCGGGAAAGGCGACGAGCGCGAGCGTCGGCACGCCCGCGCGCTCGAGTCGCGCGCGGCCACCGAGGTCGGGCAGGTCGATGACGAACGCGGCGCCGACGACGTCCGCGCCGGCGAGCGCGCAAAGCTCGAGCGCCGCTTCCGCGGTGCCGCCGGTCGCAATGAGGTCGTCGACGACGAGCACGCGCTCGCCCGGCGCGATCGCGTCGCGGTGCACCTCGAGCCTGTCGCGGCCGTACTCGAGCGCGTAGTCGCGGCCGAAGTTCTCGGCCGGCAGCTTGCCCGCCTTGCGGATCGGCACGAAGCCTACGCGCATCTCGGCGGCGAGCGCCGCGCCCACGATGAAGCCGCGCGACTCGATGCCGGCGATCTTGTCGATGCGCGAGCCGCGGTGCGCGCGCGCGAGCCGCTCGACCACGGCGCGGAAACCCGTTGCGTGCTTGAGAAGCGTCGTGATGTCGCGGAACTGGACGCCGGGCTTCGGGAAGTCCGGCACCGTGCGGATCAGCGCCGCGAGGTCGATCGGGTCGCTCACGTTGCGCGCAAGGCCGATAGCGGTCAGTGGTCGTGGAACGGCGAGGGATCGAGCGCGCTCGCCGTGTCGACGAGAAGGAACACGAGCGACGGCCCCGCGCCGTCGCCCTTGCGCAGGATCTCCTTCTC
>DATBSV010000407.1:0-4625 GCA_036559685.1 Casimicrobiaceae bacterium | reverse complement strand
CCCTTGTCGCCGGCACGGCAGTGCGCGAGGTCCGCGAGCTTCGGCATCGGGTCAGCCCGCCTCGAGGATCGTCGTGCGCGGGTGCACGCGCGCGCGGTCGAGCAGCGCCGACACGATGCCGATCTGCTCGGTGACGGCCTTGCGCGTCCCGCCGCCGCCCGCAGGCCCGTTGGTATAGAGCGCTTCCACTTCGTCGCCGACGAGAGCCGCGGCTTCGCGCGTCCGGGCTCGCGCCGCGACACGCAGCCGCACCTCGTAGGGGCGCGAGCCTGGGTCGAGACTGCGGCCGTGGAGCGAAGTCGCGCCGATCAGATCCACGCGCAATTCCCCGAAACGACCGTCGAGCCGCTCGCGCACGATCGCGCCGGCGAGCTCCGCGCGCGCGACGGCGTTGTCGCCAGCGTAGCCGATCTCGCCTTCGCCCACGAACCCCGCCACGTAGCCGACGCTGACCTTGAGCGTCTGCGGGCGCGCGCGCCCGCGCGCGCCGGCGACGGCGACGCGATCCGGCGCAACCTCTGCGAGCGTGACCGCCGAGAAGTCCGCCGTGACGTCGGGCGTGAGGTACGCGTGCGGGTCGGTCACCTCGTAGAGGAGCTGCTCGGTGGCCGTGGCGACGGTCAGCCGGCCGCCGGTGCCGTCCACCTTGCCGAGCGTCGCCGCGCCGTTCGCGTCGACGTCGGCGAACGGGAAGCCGAGGCGCGCAAGCCCCTGCACGTCCTTGCGGCCCGGATCGGCGTAGTACCCGCCGCAGAGCTGACCGGCGCACTCGAGCAGGTGCCCGACCACCGTGCCTTTCGCCACGCGGTCGACGTCGTCGATCGTCCAGCCGAACGCATGCATCAGCGGCGCGACGAAGAGCGAAGGGTCGGCCACGCGGCCGGTGACGATGACCTGCGCGCCGCTGTCGATCGCGGGCAACAGCGCCTCCGCCCCCAGGTACGCATTGGCGGACACGATGGGACCGTGCGCGGACAGCGGCTCGCCGGTCTCGAGCGCGCACATGCGATCGTCGATGGCGTCGAGCACGTCGTCGCCGGTGACCGCCGCGACGCGCACGGGCAAACCGAGGCGGCGCGCGATCGCGACGATCGCCTCCGCCGCGGACAGCGGGTTCGCCGCGCCGAAGTTGCTGCAAAGCCGCGTCCCGCTCGCGGCGAGGACCGGCAGCAGCGCTTCGACGCGCGCCACGAGGCGCTCGTCGAAGCCGGCACCCGCGTCGCGACGCCGTCGCAGTTGTGCGAGCGCGATCGTGCGCTCGGCCAGGCACTCGAGGATCAGCCAGTCCAGCGCGCCGTGGGTCGCGAGCTCGACCGCCGCATCGAGCCGGTCGCCGGCGAATCCGGCGCCGCCGCCGAGCCGCAGCGTCGTTCCCATGCGCGCTCCGTCTCCCGTCCGTTCACTCGGGCTCGATGCCGGCCTTGCCGATGACCGCCTTCCACTTGGCGGACTCGGTAGCCTGGAACTTGGCGAGCTCGGCAGGCGTCGTCGTGAACGGGTCGGTGCCCGTCGACTGGTAGTACTGCTGCATCGCCGGACCCTTCGCCGCCTCGATCAGGATCGCATTGAGTCGCGCCACGACCGCGGCCGGCGTGTTCGCGGGCACGTAGGCCGCGAACCAGAACCCCATGTCGTAGCCGGGCACGCCCGCCTCGTTGATCGTCGGCACCTCGGGCGCGAGCGGAGAGCGCTTCTGCGTCGACACGCCGAGCGCGCGCACCTTGCCGCCCTTCACTTGCGGTAGGCCGGTCGCCATGTCGGTGATCATCATCTGGATCTGTCCACCGAGCAGGTCGTTGATCGCGAGCGGGTTGCTCTTGTACGGGACGTGCAGCAAGTCGACGCCCGCCATCTGCTGGAACAGCTCGCCCGCGACGCGGGAGCTCGAGCTGCCGCTGCCGAAGCTGATCTTGCCCGGCTGCGCCTTCGCGAGCGCGATGAACTCGGCGACGCTCTTTGCCGGCACCGAGGGCGCGACGATCATGATCTGGCCGCCTTTGCCGAGCCCGGTGACCGGCAGATAGTCGGCGACCGGGTCGTATGGGATCTTCTTGTACAGGTGCTGGTTCGCCGCGTGCGTCGTGTTGGTCGTGATGAACACCGTGTAGCCGTCGGGAGCGGCCTTCTTGACGATCTCGGCGCCGATGAAGCCCGAGGCCCCGGGCTTGTCGTCGACGACGACCGGCTGCTTGGTGATCTTCGTCACCTCCTGCCCGAGCGCCCGCGCGAGCTGGTCGGTCGCGCTCCCGGCGGCGAACGGCACGACGAACGTGATCGGCTTGTCGGGATACTGCGCGACGGCGGGGGCGGAGGCACCGAGCGCTAGCGCCAGCGCGAGGGCGGCGCGGGAAAGCGGGGACATGAGGGATTCCTCGTGGCGGGACCCCGTCATTGCACGCGATTGCGATCCATAACACAAATGAATAATATGGATCACAGTCATCGAACAACGATATGGATTTCACGCTACGGCAGCTCCGTGCGTTCGCTACGATCGCCCGCCTGCGCAGCTTCACGCGCGCCGCGGACGTGCTGCATACGACGCAGCCGGCCTTGTCCGCGCAGATCCGCGAGCTCGAGGAGTCGCTCGGCGTGCGCCTGTTCGACCGCAACACGCGCTCGGTCGCGCCCACGCGAGCCGGCGCCGACCTGCTCCCGGTCGTCGACCAAGTGCTCGGCGCGCTCGCCTCGGTGGCCGCGCGTGCGGAGGACGTCGCCACGCGCAACACCGGTCGGGTTGTCGTCGCGGCCTTGCCGTCGCTGGCCGCGACGCTCATCCCCGTCGTCATCGCGCGGATGCGCAAGCGCCATCCGGGGATCGTCGTCGTGGTGCGCGACGCGCTGGCCGAGCGCACGCTCGGCGCGGTCCGTGCCGGCGAGGTAGATCTCGCGCTGACGAGCGCGCCACCGCACGATCGCGAGCTGGTCTTCGCGCCGCTTCTCGCCGACCGGATGATGGCCGTGCTGCCGCGCACGCATGCGCTGGCGCGCGCGAAGGTCGTGCGGCTCGCCGACCTGCTCGACACGCCGCTCGTGCTGATGGATCGCGAAAGCAGCGTGCGGCGACTGGTCGACGCGGCGAGCGCGTCGATCGGGAGGCTCGTCACGCCGGTCTACGAGGTCGCGTTCATGGCGACGGCGATCGGCCTGGTGCGCGCGGGCCTCGGCGCGACGCTCCTGCCTTCTTCCGCATCGGAGCTGCGCGATTCGACCGGGCTTTGCGTCCGTGAGATCGGCGCGCCCGCGATCGAGCGTTCGCTCGGCCTGTTGACCCAGCGTCAACGCAGCGCGTCGCCGGCGGTCCAGGCGTTCGTCGCGGTCCTTGGCAATGTGCTGCGCTCGCGGAAGCCGCCGCGAAAACGTCGCGACGCCTAGGGTCGCGTCAGCGCGTCGTCGATCGGCATGTCGGCCCGCGCGCAGAGCGCGGGCGCCACCGGCGTATCGGGCCCCTCGGTCACGCCGTCGGCCTTCAGCCGCTGGCGCCACTGCGGCCACGACGTGTTGACGGGCACCTGCTGGCGGTCGGCGGGCAGGATGCGCACGAAGCCGTCGGCGCGGTCGCGCGCGTTGTCGCCCCAGGCGAAGCCGCCGGCGATGCGCACGGCGTCGTGGATCGCGACGCGGTGCACCTCGCGCACCTGGTTCTCGATCATGCCGAGCAGCAGGATGCGGTCGGCCTGCTCGCGCGTGCACGCCTGCTTCCAGTACAGGTAGTCGTGGACGACCGCGGGCAGGATGTAAGGCCCGTTCGCGCGGATGATCGACTGCAGCGCTTGCGGGATGCTCGCGAAATCGGTGACGAACCCGACCGGCACGGTGACGCTGTCCTGCGAGACGCCGATCACGTAGGTGAGCGGCTGCCGCACGATCCAATGCATGCCGTCCGAGAACGGCCGGAAGTCGACGGGCGGGATCGGCTGCTGCGCGGCGGCGAGCGGCGCGCACGCCAGCGCGAGGATTGCGAGAGCACCGCGGGGCGTCATACGACGTTGGCTTCGACGATCGGCTCTCCCGCCACGATGCGCCCGAAACCGAGCGGCGACAAGTCGAGCGTGCGGTAGCGCCCGTGCACGATCAGCTCGGCGAGTCCGCGCCCCACCGCGGGCGATTGCTGGAGCCCGTGGCCGGAAAAGCCGTTCGCGAAGTGGAAATTGGCCCAGCGCGAGTGCGCGCCGACGATCCCGTTGTGGTCGAGCGTGTTCATTTCGTAGTAGCCGGCCCACGCGTTGGTCACGCGCAGCGCCTCGAACGCCGGCACGCGCTTCGCAAGCGCGGGCCAGAGCACCGCGTCGAACAGCGCGTGGTCGACCTCGAGCGGCGCGTCGTCGGGATCGTCGGCTGCGTCGGGCGAGATACCGCCGATGAAGCCTTCGCCTTCGGGCCGGAACCACAGCCCCGTCGGATCGATCACCAGCGGGCAGCGCGGCAGCGGCGCAGGACAGGTGAACACGAACACGCAGCGGCGGCGTGCGCGCACCGGCAGATCGATGTCGAGCCAGCGCGCGACGCTCGCGGCCCACGGGCCCGCCGCATTGACGAACGCGTCGCCGGCGATTCGTGAGCCGTCGGCGAGGCGCAGCGCGACGACGCGGTCGTCCGCGACGTCGAATCCAGTCGCTTCGGCG
>DATBSV010000406.1:0-18348 GCA_036559685.1 Casimicrobiaceae bacterium | reverse complement strand
GATCGGCGTCGCGCCGAGCGCCGCGAGCTGCTGCGCGAACGGGGCCGCTTGCCGCGCCGGCCGCGTGACCACGACCGCGACGCCGGAAAGCGGCCCGCTCATTCGGTTAGGAGCCGCGCAGCGCCGCGCGACAGGAAGTCGTCGGCGAGCCCGCTCCCGAGCGCCTCGGCGGCGTCGACGTCCTCGATCGGCTCGTCGACTTCGCCGCGCATGACCTCACGCCCATCGGCGCTCGCGACCAGCCCGCGCAGCCACAGCACGTCGCCGAGCCATTCGGCATGGGCGGCAAGCGGCGTGTGGCAGTTGCCCCCGAGCGAGCGCGAGAATGCGCGCTCGGCCGTCGTCGCCAGCGTCGTCGCGCGATCGGCCAGCGGCTCGAATGCGCCGAGCAGGTCGGGCCGATCGGCGCGGCACTCGATCACGAGCGCGCCCTGGCCGGTCGCGGGCAGGCTGTCGGACGGATCGATCAGGTCGGCGATGCGATCGCCGAGTCCCAGGCGCTTGAGGCCCGCCGCCGCGAGGATGATCGCGTCGTACTGGCCCTCGTCGAGCTTGCGCAACCGCGTGTTGACGTTGCCGCGCAACGGCTTGACGACGAGCGACGGGAAGCGCTCGCGCAGCTGCGCCTCGCGACGCAGGCTCGACGTGCCGACGACCGCGCCCGGCGCCAGCGCGGCGAGCGTGCCGCAGGCATTGCTCACGAACGCGTCGCGCGGGTCCTCGCGCGCCGTGATCGCGGCGAGCGCGAAGCCCCCGGCGATCTCCATCGGCATGTCCTTGAGCGAGTGCACGGCGAGGTCGGCGCGGCCCTCGGCCATCGCGACCTCGAGCTCCTTGATGAACAGCCCCTTGCCGCCGATCGACGCGAGCGGGCGGTCGACGATGCGATCGCCTTGCGTCGTGACCCCGAGCAGGTCGACATGCGTGTGCGGATACAATCCGGCGAGCCGCGTGCGCACGTGCTCGGCCTGCCAGAGCGCGAGCGCCGATTCGCGCGTGGCGATCACCAGGCGGCGTGGAACCGTGGGATGGCTCATCGAAGCGGAAACCGGCAGGCGATACGCGTGCACAGGCGGCGCACGATCCAGGCGATTCTAGCATTCGCGCTTGCCGTTCCCGGGCTGCCGACGCGTGCGCAGGTCGGCACGCGCGTCGACGCGCCGCCGCGCGCATCGCGGCGCCCGCGCCAGCACGCGCTGCCACCCGCCGTCGATCTCGCCGCCGATGCAGTCGAGAGCCGCGCGCGACGCGTGCCGATCCTCCTGATGTTCGATCGCGACGACTGCCCGTACTGCGAGCGGGCGCTGCGCGAGCATCTCGTACCGATGAGCCGCGACGCGCCGTGGCGCGACGACGCGCTGTTCCGCCAGGTCGAGGTCGACAAGGCGCTGCCGGTCGTCGACTTCGACGGCAATTCGACCACGCATCGCGTGATCGCCGCGCGCTACGGCGCGACTTTTACGCCGACGATCGTCGTCGTCGACGCGACGGGCGCGCCGATCGCCGAGCCGGTCGTGGGCCTCCTGACCGCCGACTTCTACGGCGCGTACCTCGATGACGCGCTGAAGAAGGGGCTGGCGAAGCTTCGAAGCTAGCGTCGACGGCTGAACCAGCCGGACACCGCGAGCCGCTCGCGCATCGCCGGCAGCACCTCGTGCTCGACGCGATCGGCGAGGAACACGACCAGCGTCCCGCCGATCGGCGCGACGTCGCGCGGTCCGTCGTCGAGGTGGAGCCGCAACGCGCCGCCGTCATCCTCGCTCCACGTGTCGTTCAGGTAGGCGACGCACGAGAGCACGCGTGCGTCGTCGTCGCGGAAGCGGTCGCGGTGGCGTGCGTACCCCGCGCCGGGCGGGTAGAGCGCGTAGTGCATCTCGAGGTCGAACGCGCCGAGCGCGAGCGACCGGTTGACGTCGCGACGCACCGGATCGAGCGCTTCCACCAGTGCGTCCTCGGACGCGTTGTCGCTCGGCAGCTCGATCCAGCGGATGCGATCGCCTCGCACGCCGTCGCGCTGCTCGTGCGACGCGGCGCGCCCGACGCCGGCCGCGACGAAGCTGCCTGCGCGATCGAGCGCCAGCGCGCGCTCGCGCAACTGCGTCACCAGCGCGCCGTCGAGGAACCCCGGGACGATCGCGACGCCGGTCGCGACCAGCGCGTCGGCAACCCGCGCGTCAGCTCGCACGCTCGTCCATCGTCATGACGCCGAACAGGTTGCCCTCGGTGTCGCGCGCGTACGCGAGCCAGCCGACCGACGGAACCGCGAACTTGGAGACGACGATCGCGCCGCCGAGCGCGGGAATCTTCGCGACCGCGTCGTCGAGGTCGACGACGCTGACCACGCACGTATATGCGTTGACCGGCTGGCCTTCCGCCGGCGCCGGGCCGCGTCGCGGGAGGAGGCCGCCGTCGATGCCGGGCTTCTCGGGGTCGCCCGTGCGGATCAGCCAATAGTCGTCGCCGAAGCTGTCGAACGACCAGCCGAACAGGCTGCCGTAGAACCGCATCGCGCGCGCGGGCTCCTCGGCGTGGATCTCGAACCAGGTCAGTCGGGACACGGGTGCTCCCGCGATGCCATGTCGCTATCATAGCGCCCCCACCTCACGGTTCACTCGCGCATGCACGTCCTGATCACCGGCGGCGCCGGCTTCCTCGGCCGCAAGCTCGCCCAGGCCCTCCTCGCGCGCCGCGACGTCGAGCGTCTGACGCTCGTCGACATCGCGCGCGGCCCCGACCTCGGCGATGCGCGCGTGCACAGCCTCGCCGGCGATCTCGGCGACGCGGCGTTGCTCGAGCGCGCGTTCGACGGCGGCGTGGACGGCGTGTTCCATCTCGCCGCGGTCGTCAGCGGCGAGGCCGAGGCGAACTTCGACCTGGGCTGGCGCGTCAACGTCGACGCGACCCGCGCGCTGCTCGAGCGTTGCCGCACGCTCGGCACGGCGCCGCGCGTCGTGTTCGCGAGCTCGGTCGCCGTGTTCGGCGGCGCGCTCCCCGACAGGGTGTCCGACGACCAGGTGCTGACGCCGCAATCGTCGTACGGTGCGCAGAAGGCCGTCGGCGAGATGTTCGTGCACGACTTCGCGCGGAAGGGCTTCGTCGACGGGCGGAGCCTTCGGCTGCCGACGATCACCGTGCGCCCCGGCAAGCCGAACAAGGCGGCCTCGTCGTTCGCGAGCGGCATCATCCGCGAACCGCTCGCCGGCGCCGAGGCGACCTGCCCCGTCGACCGTGCGACGCGCATGTGGCTCCTGTCGCCGCGCGCCGTGATCGACAACCTGATGATCGGCTTCGACGCCCCTGCCTCGGCGTTTCCCACATCCCACAGCCTCAACGTGCCCGGGATATCCGTCACCGTCGGCGACATGGTCGACGACCTGCGGCGCGTCGCCGGCGATGCCGTCGCCGATCGCGTCCACTTCAAGCACGACGCGGCGATCGACCGCATCGTGCGCACGTGGCCACGCGACTTCGAGGCGAAGGCCGGGCGCGCGCTCGGCATGCGCGTGGACGCGGACTTCGCGTCGATCGTCCGCCAGTACGTCGAGCACGACGCGCCGCGCTGACGCATGGCCGTCCAGACGCCACTGATCCTGAACCCGATCGCGATCGGGCAGATCGTCGCGCGCAACCTCGTGCCGGTCGTCGGCGTGATCGCGTTCGGCTGGTCCGCGGTCAACGTGCTGCTGCTCTACTTCGTCGACACGATGCTGTCGATGGGCGTGATGTTCGCCGGGCTCGCGTCGTACTTCTCGCGTCAGTCGAGCGAGGACGGCGTCGCGGCGCGCATCAACGGCGAGGCCGGCGCGATCGCGGTCGCCGTGTTCCTGTGCCTGTTCATCGCGGTGCCGCTCGGCATTCCGCTGGTGTTCGTCGGTGCGATGTCGAACTGGGAAGGCTTCACGGCGTTGTGGAGGGACCAGTCGCTCCTCGCCGGCATCGCGTGGCAGGTCGTCGCCGCGATCTGGTCGTACTGGGCCCTGTGGCAGGAGCTGCGTTACCGCACTCCCGAGGAAGTCCGGCTCAAGCGCCGCTTCGCGCTCGTGATGCTGCGCTGGTTCGTGATCATCGCGGCCGTCTACCTGCCGATCGGCTACCTGTTCGGCCGCTTCCTGCCGTTCGTGCTGGTCGTGCTCTACGCCGGCACGACAATCTTCGTCGAGATCGCGCCCGACCGGTTCCTGCGCATGATGCCGGGCGGAGCCGAGGACGCGACGCCGCCGGCGCCCGCGACGCCGCCGAAGCACTACAGCCGCACGAAGAAGAAGCCCTAGCCGGCGAACGCCCGCCAGTCGGCCCCGCTTCCTATCCGATGCACAGGTTCCTTGCACGGCTGTTTCGCAGAGACCGCCCCGACGGGCACCTCATGGTCGCCCGCGACGTACCTCGGGACGGGTCAACGGATGAGGCCGCGTTCCGGGACCTCTGCCTGCAACTGGCTCAAAGCGGCGAAGTGACGCGCGCCAAGGCAGTCGCACTCCAAGGCATCGCGGCATTCCCCCGGTCCGCCATGCTTCACACCTACCTCGGCAATCTGCTCGCGCAGGAAGGCGACAACGAGGGGGCGGTGGACCGCTATCGCCGCGCGCTGTCGATCGGACCACCGAGTACCGAGTCGCATTACAACCTCGGCGTCGTGCTCGGAAAGCTCGGGCGCCTGGACGAAGCGGTTGCGAGCTACGCCGATGCCATTGCATTGAATCCCGGCTTCGCAGCCGCGGAGCTCAACGTCGGCAGCACACTGCTGCGCCTCGGGCGTCCTCGCGACGCGCTATCGCATTTCGAGCGCGCGATCCGCATCGCTCCCGGCCTCGGTCAAGCGCATCTCGGCGCAGCGTCAGTGCATCAGGACTTGGGCGCGCCCGAGCTAGCGCTCACCCACTACGAGCGGGCGCGTACGCTGATGCCCGACGACGCCCGCGTGCACGCGTCGATCGGAACGATGCTGCTCCGACTCGGTTACGCCCCCGATCTCGGTGAGGCGTATTTCGGCGCAGCGACAACGCATGAGGCATCGGGCGCGTCCGAGCAAGCGCTCGCCGGCTACGAGCGGGCACGTTCGCTCCTGCCCGACGATCCTCGTGTGTACAGGTCGATCGGGAGGACGCTGCTCAGGCTCGGGTGGCTCGATGCGGCGATCGCGAGCTTCCGAGACACGCTGCGACGCGAGCCCGACGACGTCGACAGCCTCCTCGGTCTCGGGAGTGCGCTACTGCAACGCGGGGACGCCGAGGAGGCCTTGGCGCGCTATCGCGACGTCCTGCGGCTCGATCCCGGCAATGATCCCGCCAACGGCCTCTCTCATCTAGTCGCCGCGTTGACCGGCGCACACACCGAGCGCGCGCCTGACCGCTATGTCGCCAAGCTGTTCGATCTCCACGCGGAACGATTCGATTCGATCCTCGAGAACGACCTGGGGTACGCGATTCCTCGACAGATCGCGGAGATCCTCGCCGCTCACCGGAGCGACAGCGGATCGACATGGGAAGTGCTAGACCTCGGATGCGGGACGGGTCTCGTGGGCGAAGCGCTCGCGCCTTACTCGCGGCGAATGGTGGGCGTCGACCTTTCCTCCGGCATGCTTGCCAAGGCGCGCGAACGGGACTGCTACGAACGTCTCGCGAACGTCGACCTCGTCGAGATGATGCGCCACGAGCGCGCCTCGTCCTTCGATGTCGTGACTGCAGCGGACGTGTTCATCTATGTCGGCAAACTCGACGACACGGTCCGCGAAATCGCGAACGTCATCCGGCCCGGTGGGTGGGTCGCGTTCTCGGTCGAGTCGCTGGATGCGCCATCCGCCAATGCCGACGCCGCGACGACTCGACACGGATACCGGCTGGGTCCGACCGCACGCTTTGCACACTCGACCGACTACCTGCGCCAGCTCGCCGAGGAGCACGGGTTCGATCTCGTCGACTTTCGACAGACCGTGGTCCGCCTCGAGCGAGGCGTGCCCGTCGACGGCGCCGTCGTGCTCTGGCGCCGCAGGAGCACTGCGGCTTGCGGCTGATGCCAGGCGGCGTGCAACCCTAGCCCGCGAACGCCGGCTCGACCTCGACGAGAGCGTCGCGCAGCAGCCCGGCGCCTGCCCCCTTGAGCCGCTGCGCGTCGGAAAGGATCTGCCGGTAGCGTCGTCCGCCCCCTTGGCCGTGGTACAGCCCCAGCAGGTGCCGCACGATCGATCGCAGCGGCGTGCCGCGCGCGACCTGCCGCTCGACGTAGGGGATCATCGCCTCGACCACGCCGGCCCGCGTTCGCGGCGCCGTCTCGTCGCCGAACAGGCGCGCGTCGACCTGTGCCAAGAAGAACGGGTCGTGGTACGCGGTGCGGCCGAGCATCACGCCGTCGACGAGCGCGAGCTCGGCGTCGATCGCCCGCCAGTCGTGGAGCCCGCCGTTCAGCACGATCGTCGCGCCCGGGAAGTCGCGCTTGAGGCGATGCACGATTTCGTAGCGCAGCGGCGGCACCTCCCGGTTCTCCTTCGGCGAGAGTCCCTTCAGCACCGCGTTGCGCGCATGGACGATGAACACCTCGCAGCCGGCGTCCGCCACGGTGCCGACGAAGTCGCGCACGAACCCGTAGTCCTGGTCGTGGTCGAGGCCGATCCGGTGCTTGACCGTCACCGGAATCGCAACTGCGTCGCGCATCGCGGCGACCAGGCGCGCCACCAGCGCGGGCTCGGCCATCAGGCACGCGCCGAAGCTGCCCGTCTGCACGCGCTCGGACGGGCAGCCGCAGTTCAGGTTGATTTCTGCGTAGCCCCAGCGCTCACCTAGCTTGGCCGCGTGCGCTAGCGCAGTGGGATCACTGCCGCCGAGCTGCAGCGCGACCGGATGCTCGACGGGGTCGAAGTCGAGGTGACGCGGCACGTCGCCGTGCTCGAGCGCGGGCGCCGTGATCATCTCGGTGTAGAGCCGCGCGCGTGTGGTGAGCTGCCGATGGAAGAAGCGGCAGTGCCGGTCGGTCCACTCCATCATCGGCGCGACACAGAAGCGGTGCGTCGCGTCGTTCACGGCAACTTCACCGTGTGCAGCTCGGCCGTCATGGCGGCGGGCGCGACACGGCGCTTGACCGATGCGGAGTCGTAGAGGATCAACAGGGACGCAAGTTCGCCGCGACGCGCGAGCAACGCCATGCCCTCGGCGTGGTCCTTCTTCTCGCGGTAGCGCAGCTCGAGGATGCGGGGCAAACGATCGCGGCGTACGAGACTGTCGGCGCGCGCGCGAATCGCGCCCTTCCACACGCGCACGGTCGCCTTGCCCTTGCCGCGCATCGGCGGACCGGTGAGCACCAGGAGGTCGCTCCCGGCGAGGCAGAGATCGCGGATGCCGGCGCCCTCGAGGTCGAGGAAGTGCTTGCGGTAGCGCACGAGCGCGAGCTCGCGTGGCCGCCGCGGACGCGTGCGAAGCTCGACGTCGAGCACGCACGCGTGCCCGTCGATCACCGGGCCGCGCAGGCCGAGGAACAGGCGGTTGCCGGGCGCCGCGGCGACGCCCTCGATGTCGAATCCGTTGTCCTTGCTCGCCAGACCGAGGAACGGCGCGAGGTGCGGATCGTTGCGCAACGCGCGCGTGAGCGCATCGTGCTTGCGGCCGCCGGCCAGTCGCGCGGCGCGCAGCGTGCCGTCGCCCACGCGCATCTCGACGGCGGGCTCGCCGCCCGCGAGCGGAATGCGCGCGATCAGGTAGCGGTTGCCCGCGCGCCGCACGCGCGCGAGCGAGCGCAGCGCCTCGCGCGTCGTGCGTCCCTCGGCGCCGTCGCGCACCGCCGCATGCGAACCGACGATCCACAGGCATTCGCCGTCGTAGGCAAGTCCCTCGAGATCGCCTTCCTGGTCGTCGGCGTCGGGAAGCGCGACGAAATCGCGCAGCGCATAGCGCCGATGGCCTTCGTAGCGGGGCTTCCCCGCGACGCGCCGGAGACACTCGATCGCGACCGTCTCGTCGTGCGCGAGCCACAGCGCGTCGCCGACGGCGACGGCGGCCGACATGCCTTCGCTCAGCCGCTTGCCCGACGGCAGGCGGTCGAGCGCGGGGTCGAACTGCAGGACGATCTTCGGGGCCATGCGCCGATTCTAACGGCGCGCGGTCCTCCCCTTGCGCGGAAACGCGCGCCGCACGAGCGCGGGCGGTTGGCCCTCGCCGAACGCGATCGACACGTCGAACGAGAATTTCGTCTCGCGAGACGGCCCGCCTTCGCAGCTGACGACGACGAGCAGGTCGGCCTCCTTCGGAGGCGCGAACGTCAGCTCGAGAACGCCCGGAAGCGCCTTCACCGGCTTCGCGGTCGCCACGCGCTTGCCGGCGAGCGTGCAGAGCGAGATCGCGATGTCGTCGGAGAGGTTGCGAAAGACGAGCCTCACCCACGCCGGCACCGGCGCATCGTGGGTCGCGAGCCCGCCGGGCGCGCGCGGGACGCGCGTGACGAACCGGGAGAGCGGGATCACGCCGAACCCGCGCTCGAGGTTGCCGCAGGGCAGCCGGAAGTCGAAGCGGCCGGGCTGGAACGGGGGCAGCTCGACGATCTCGCATCCGAACGGCGGCGGCGGCGGCCGGTCGCCCGGGACCTCGCAGCAGCCGACGCGCTGCGCCGACACGTCGTAATGGCTGATGTCCACGTTCTCGTACTGGGTGTAGGCGACGACAACGCGGCGGAGCCCCCCCACGGTCGCGCGCGGGAAGATCTGTCCCCAGAAGTGCGAGGTCAGCGGCACGGCCGGCGAGACGAGCCGTCCCTGCGCGTTGAAGCACCGCGTGACGACGGCGAGCGGACCGGTGGGCGTCACCATCTCGTGCACCATCACGATCGCGCCACCCGCGCCGTCGGGCATGGGAATCACGCTGCGCGACTCGTAGTCGCGCTGGTAGGTGCCGCCCCACACGACCTCGACGACGAGCGGTGGCGCGACGGCGTCGATGTCGAAGGTCACCGCGCCGTTCGCGTCGTAGCGGCGCAGCCGCAGCGCGCTCGGCGTGCCGCCGACGCCGGCGACGAGCACGCCGTCGCGGTCGTCCTCGCGGATCGCGAGCCGGTTGGGCTCGATCGCCATGCCGGTTGCGATGTCCCAGCGCACGCCCATGCCCGGCGTGTAGCGGAGCAGCCGGATCGCGCCGGCGGCGTCGGGGTAGGCGAGGAACAATCCGCCCGCGCCGTCGGGCACCGCGAGGCGCAGCCGCTGGTAAGCGACCCAGCCGTCGCCGCCTGCGGTCACGAGCGTCGTCGGCGCGGTCACGGCGCCGGTGGGACCGATCGACCGCGCCACATAGCGGAACGTCGCGCCGCTCGCTTCGGGCGCCACCACGATGGCGCCGCCCTTGCCGGTCGCGACAAGCTGATGCCACGGCTGCGGCGGCAGCCAGCGGGCGCCGGCGACCGGCCCGACGCGGGGCGCCGAGGCGCCCCAGCGCAATACACCGTCGCGCGAGACGCGTTGTGCGTGAATCTCGCTATCGCCCGCGGCGTCGTACTCGCGCCAGGCGAAGATCGCCCCGCCCTTGGCGTCTTCCTCGCCGGCGAGGTTGATGACGTTGCCGGTCGTGTTCACCGCGAAGCTCGACGACAGCTGGATGCCGCGCCTCGGCCGCCAAAGCGGTGTGCCCGACCTGTCGTAGCGCTGCGCGTTCAGGTCGCTCGTGTAACTGAAATCGGCGACGATCGCGTGGTGCTTGCGGCTCGCGACGATCGCGGCTTCGGACCAGTATCCGACCACCCCGGGCCACCACGCCGGCAGCGTCAGCAACACGTTCGGCCCCGCGACGCCCGTCGCACTGACGTGACGTACCGACGACAGGCCGCCGGTAAACAACCCCCAGCCTTCGATCGCGGTCGAGAGCACGAAGGCCCCGCCGTCGCCATCGCTAACGATGCCGTTCGGGATCTCGGAGAACCTGTACCAGCCGTCCGGGTCGATCGAAGGCGTCGACGCGATCAGGACGCCTTCGCCCCAATGGTTGACGCTGCAGGGCTTGATCCAGCGGGGCGGGATGTCGATGACGCCGAGCGGGCCGGGCAAGTCGACGCGTGGGGCCATGACGCCTCCTGCTGTCGAGCGGGGGCGGCCACCATAGCACCGTTCGGAAGCGGCTACATCTGCACGCGGGTGCCGAGCTCAACGACGCGATTGTCGGGGATGTGGAAGTAGTCGGTCACGCTGCCGGCGTTGCGCGCCATCGCCACGAACACGCGATCGCGCAGGCGCTGCGCCAGGCCGCGCGCTCGCCGCCCCGGCACGACCGTTTCGCGCGACAGGAAGTAGGTGACGAGCATCGGGTCGGCATGCTCGGGCCGTTCGGCCCAGTCCTCGATCGCGCGCACCGCGTCGGGGCGCTCCATGAAGCCGCAGCGCGTCGTGACGCTCCAGAAGCCCGGGCCGAGCGCGATGCCGCTCGTGCGCTCGCCGTCGGCGTAGGGCACGTCGACGAACGCGACGGTCAGGATCACATTGCGCTCGTGCAGCACCTGGAAGTGCTTGAGGCTGTGCAGGAGCGCATTGGGCACGCTGTCCGGCGTCGACGTCAGGAACACCGCCGTGCCCTCGACACGGTGCGGCGGATCGCGTAGCAGCGACGCGACGAAGCCGCGCAGCGGCGGAGCGCCCGCCGAGAGCGTCGCCAGCAGCCGCTCGCGACCGCGGCGCCACGTCGTCATCACGGCGAAGACGACCGCGGCGATCGCCAGCGGGAACCATCCGCCGTCGGCGACCTTCTGGAGCGCGGCGGCGAAGAAGACGCCGTCGACCGCCAGGAAGAAGCCGGTCGCGAGCGCCGCGAGCGCGAACGGGTAGCTCCACCCGTACCGCAGCACGAAGAACGTCAGCACGGTCGTCGCGATCATCGTGCCCATCACGGCGACGCCGTACGCCGAAGCGAGCCGCGACGAGCTGCCGAACCCGACGACGGCGAGCACCACGGCGGCGAGCAGGATCCAGTTCACAGCCGGCACGTAGATCTGCCCGCGCGTCCGCGCCGACGTGTGCACGACGCGCATGCGCGGGAGGTAGCCGAGCTGGATCGCCTGCTGCGTCAGCGAGTACGCGCCCGAGATCGTCGCCTGCGACGCGATGACCGTCGCGGCCGTGGCGAGTCCGACCATCGGGAACAGCGCCCACGCGGGAAACGCGAGATAGAACGGGTTGGAGATCGCGTCGGGACGCGCGATCAGGAGCGCGCCCTGGCCGAAGTAGTTGAGGACGAGCGCGGGCGCCGCGACCGTGAACCACGCGATGCGCACGGCGCGTGTGCCGAAGTGCCCGACGTCGGCGTAGAGCGCCTCCGCGCCGGTGAAGGCGAGCAGGACGGAGCCCAGGACGACGAACGACGCGAAGCCATGCTGCGTGGCGAACGCGAACGCGTAGCGCGGGTCCAGCGCCGCGAGCACGCGCGGCTCCTGCGCGACGTTCCAAGCACCGGCAGCGGCGAGCGCGACGAACCACGCGAGGCAGATCGGTCCGAACAGCATTCCGACGACCGCGGTGCCGTAGCGCTGCAGCGCGAACAGCGCCGCGAGAACGCCGACCGAGATCGGCACGACCCAGGGTTTGAACAGCTCGGTGCCGACCTCGAGTCCCTCGACCGCCGACAGCACGGAGATCGCCGGCGTGAGCACGGCGTCGCCGTAGAACAGCGCGGCCCCGGTCACGCCGACGACGAGCAAGGCCGTCCGCAACCGCGGCCGCTCGCGCACGAAAGACAGCGCGAGCGCGAGCAGCGCCATGATGCCGCCCTCGCCCCGGTTGGTCGCGCGCAGCACCAGCGCGACGTACTTGAGCGACACGACGACCATCAGCGCCCAGAAGATCGCCGACACGCCGCCCAGCACGTTCTCGGGCGTGAGCGGGATGCCGTGCGACGGCGAAAAAGTCTCCTTGGCCGCGTACAGCGGGCTCGTGCCGATGTCGCCGTACACGACGCCGAGCGCGAGGAGCGCGAGCGCGGCGTTCGTGCGTCGGGTCGGGCTATCGTGCGCGCCGATGGCATCCGGCCGTGCGAGGGCGGTGGCGTTCATGCCTCGCACGCTAAAGGATGCGCGCGACGCCGGCGCGCCGCGGGGCGCAATTTAACGGGTTCCTTACGCGCGGTGCGCTACAGTGTGCCGATGGCGCCGTTGCGTACCCTGACCGGCTATGCGTGGGCGGTCGCGGCGACCGCGGCCTGCACGCTCGCGGGGCTCGCGATGCGCGACCGGTTCGACGTCGTGAACATCGCGATGGTGTACCTGCTCGCCGTCGTCGTCGTCGCGCTGCGATTCCCGCACGGACCCGCGATCGCCACATCGGTCCTGAGTGTCCTCGCGTTCGACTACCTGTTCGTCCCGCCGCACGGAACGTTCACCGTCGACGACGTCCAGTACGTGCTGACGTTCGCGATCATGCTGACCGTGGCCGTCGTGATCTCGCGCCTGGTCGAGCGGATCCGGCGCGAGGCGGCGGCGAAGGCCGACCTCGCCGTCGAGGCCGAGACCGAGCGGATCCGCAGTACGCTGCTCGCGTCGATCTCGCACGACCTGCGCACGCCGCTCGCGGTGATGGCCGGCGCGTCGTCGAGCCTCGCCGAGAGCGGCGAGCGCCTCGCGCCGGAAGAGCGCCGCGCGCTCGCGTCGAGCGTGTTCCGCCAGGCGCGCGGGATGGCCGACTACGTCGCGAAGATCCTGCAGATGACGCGGCTCGATGCCGGCGCGATCGTGCCCTCGCGCGACTGGAACGCGCTGACGGAGATCGCCAACGCGACGCTCGACCGGCTGGCCGAGCGCCTCGCGCGTCACCGCGTCATCGTCGAGCTCGCGCCCGACCTGCCGCTGGTGCGCGTCGACGCGGCGCTGATCGACCAGGCGCTCGGCAATCTCGTCGAGAACGCTGCCGGACACA
The DNA here is from genome assembly GCA_036559685.1 of Casimicrobiaceae bacterium. Classification (GTDB taxonomy): domain Bacteria; phylum Pseudomonadota; class Gammaproteobacteria; order Burkholderiales; family Casimicrobiaceae; genus VBCG01. Next base: position 5,486 of record DATBSV010000406.1, on the reverse strand, counting down.
CGCCGGCGGACACCGTCATCCGCGTGCGCGCGAGGCGCATCGGGGAGGAGGTCGTCGTCACGGTCGAGGACTACGGCGACGGCCTGGCCGAGCGTGACGTCGAGCGCGTGTTCGCGAAGTTCGAGCACGGCGTCGGCAGCGCGGGCGGGCCGGGACTCGGCCTCGCGATCTGCCGCGCGATCGTGCGGTTGCACGGCGGCCGCGCCTGGGCCGAGCGGCTGCCGGACGGCGGCACGGCGTTCCATTTCAGCCTGCCGATCGAGACCCCGCCGACGATGCCGGCCGAAATGGCGGACACGTGAGCGCGACGGCGCCGCGCGCGACGATCCTCGTCGTCGAGGACGAGCCCGAGATCCGGCGCTTCCTCCACGCCGCGTTCGGCGTCGAAGGCTACCGCACGGTGGAGTCGGCAACCGGCCGACGCGGGACGATCGACGCGGGCACGCACAAGCCCGACCTCGCCATCGTCGACCTCGGGCTGCCCGACATGGAAGGCATCGACGTGATCCGGCGGCTGCGGCAGTGGTCGTCGATGCCGATCATCGTGCTCTCCGCCCGCGTGCAGGAGCAGACGAAGGTCCAGGCGCTCGACGCCGGCGCCGACGACTACGTCACCAAGCCGTTCGGGATCGGCGAGCTGCTCGCGCGCGTGCGCGCCGCGTTGCGGCACGCGGTGCGCGGCGCCTCGGGCGACACGAGCATCACGCTGGGAACGGCGGTCGTCGACCTCGAGCGCCGCACCGCGCGCCGAGGCGACGACGAGGTCCGGTTGACGCCGATCGAGTACCGCCTGCTCGCCGCGCTCGCAAAGCATTCCGGCCTCGTCGCGACCCACCGGCAGCTTCTCACCGACGTGTGGGGCCCGACGCACGAGGCGGACACGCATTACCTGCGTATCTACATGAAGCAGCTGCGCGACAAGCTCGAGGCCGAGCCCGAGCGTCCGCGCTACCTCCTGACGGAGCCGGGCGTCGGCTACCGGCTGCGCGTCGACGAATGAGCGCGCGCGACGCTCAGGCCGGTCGGGCGACCATCAGCCAGAAGACGACCAGCAGCACGACGAACGCGGGCACGCCGAGCGTGATCCACGCCGCGAAGTGAAGGCGGAACGCCGGCGGCAGCTCGGCGCCCGCGGCGGCCGTCACGCGCGCGATGTCGAGCATCCGGTACTGCAGCACGAGGACCGGGATCCAGCAGGCGCCGGCGACGAGGTAGAGCGCCATCGACCACGCGACCCACGACGTAGATAGGGGAAGTGAAGCCGCGTTGGCAAGCCACAGGCCCGTCAGCGGCTGCACGACGACCGCCGTCGCCGTGAAGACCCAGTCGGCGATCACGACGTGGCGCGCCACGAAGTAGACGTCGGCCGCGCGCCCGCGCAGTCCCGCCATCAGCATGTAGTACGCCGAGCCGACGCCCGTCCCGAACAGGATCGTCGACGACACGATGTGCAGCCATTTGACGGCCAAGTATTCCATGTCCGCCGGAGCGTACACCCGCGGCCGCGGGACCGCGACTCGAGGGGTCTTTAGAACTCCTTGTTCGCGACGTCCGCCTTCCGGAGCTTGTCGACCTGGTAGAACTTCGCCCAGCTGTTGGCCAGCGAGAACAGGAGGGGCTTGCCGATCACGTTGCCGAGGCCGCTCGGGAACGCGAAGTGGCGCTCGTTCGAGAAGTAGTTGAAGTATTTCTCGTAGTCCTTGTCGGCGTCCCCGAGGATGTTGCGCGCGGTGAAGCTGCCGCAGAAAGTCGCCCAGGGAATGCCCACGCAGCCGAGGACGAAGCGGATGTGCGGGTGCTCGGGCGGCCGGGCGATGACCGGAAGGAGGTCGCGGCTCGCGTCGATCTGGCCGGGCCAGTACTGGATGAACGACAGGTCCTTCAGCGCCGGGAAATGGCGCTTGAAATCGTCGATCACCCGCCGGATGACCGCGGGATTGTTGAACGCGTCCTTCAGGAACGTGGTGATCGCGCTGCCGCCGCCGAGCAGCAGGCGATTGTCGCCGGTGAGCCTGAAGTACGAGTACACGAGCTTCGAGTCCCAGCATTGCATCTGCTCGCCGGCCGGGAACAGGATGCGCAGCTCCTTATCGGTCAGCGGCTCGGTCACGCTCAGGAACGTCTGCGCGTGGAAGGCCTGGTCGGCGAGCGGGCTGATCGTGTTGCTGAGCTTGTCGACCGCCACCACGATGTGGTCCGCCGTGACGCTGCCGCCATGCGTGTAGGCCGTGTGGTCCTCGAGCCGGTTCATCGCGGTGCTCTCGTAGACCTGCATGCCGTTGTCGATCAGCAGGTCCTTGAGGCCCTGGAGGCACTGCAGCGGATTGACCCCATAGGTGCCGCCGTAACGGATGGCGGCCGCGTACCCTTCGGCACCGAGGATCTCCTTCAACGGGCCCGCGTCGTAGGTGCGCTGGTCGGTGAAGCCGACGGACTTGCGGCATTCCAGCTCTTCGTCCACCGCCTTCTTGCCGCCCGCACCGAGCCCCAGGAACAGCGAATCCTGGCGCAGCAGCCCGCACTCGATGTCGAATTTCCTGATGCTGTCGACGATCCTGTCGATGCCCTTGCAGGGCGCATCCCAGATTTCCGCCGCCGCCTTCGTTCCGTAGCGTCGGACCAGCTGGTGGAGCTCGAGCTCGCTGTCGGGCGTCAGGAACCCCGCGCTGCGACCGGACGAGCTGCCGCCGATGATGTTCTTCTCGATCAGCACGACGCTCAGGCCCTTGCGCAGGAACTCCGCCGCCGCGCTCACGCCGCTGAAGCCGCCGCCGACGATCAGGACGTCGCACTTGATGTCCTTCGTCAGCGGCGGGCAGTACCTGTGCTGCTTGACCAGGAGCGTGGTGAACCACCAGTTCTGGTTGACCATCCTCGCCGGGGCGGATTTTGGCGCGGTCATGTCGCTTCCTTCATCGGCGCATCGCAAACCCGCTCACCGGCCGAGCAGCAGCTTCGGCAGCCAGGTCGTCAGCGGGGGCCAGAACGTGCACAACACGAGCACGGAAATGAGCGGCACGAGGTAGGGCAGCACCGCGCGCGCCATGCGGTCGAACGGCACCTGCGCGACCTTCGCCGTCACGTAGAGCACGACGCCGACGGGTGGCGTGATCGTGCCGATCATCAGGTTCAGCACGAAGATCAGGCCGAAGTGCACCGGATCGATGCCGAGCGCGATCGCGGGCGGCACGAGGATCGGGATCAGCACGAGCATCGCCGCGAGCGCCTCCATGAAGCAGCCGACGACGAGCAGCAGCAGGTTGACGATGATCAGGTAAACGACCGGGCTTCGCGTCAGGTGCGTCAGCGTCTCGCCGAACTCCTGCGGCAGCCGCGACACCGAGATGCAGTAGCCGAGCAGAGACGCCGCCATCACCAGCGCCATCACCACGCCGGACGTCTCGACCGTGTCGACGATCAATCTCGGCAGGTCCTTGAGGCTGAACTCGCGATAGACGAACAAACCGAGCACGAGCGCATACACGACCGCGACCGCGGCCGCTTCGGTCGGCGTGAAGATGCCCGAGAACAGCCCGCCGAACAGGACGACCGGCGCCATCAGCGCCCAGAACGCGCCCTTGAACGCGAGCCACAGCACGCGCCCGCCCTCGAACGGGTGGCGCGGCATGTTTCGCTTGATCGCGAGGTGGCGGACCATCAGCATCAGCGCGACCGCCATCAGGAGGCCCGGGATGACGCCGGCGAGGAACAGCGCGCCGATCGAGGTTTCGGCGGTCACGCCGTAAACGATCATCGGCAGCGACGGCGGGATGATCGGGCCGATCGTCGCCGATGCCGCGGTGATCGCGCCCGCGGTCTCGGCGTCGTAGCCCTCCTTCTTCATCATCTCGATCTCGACGGTGCCGAGCCCCGCCGCGTCGGCAACCGCCGAGCCGCTCATGCCGGCGAAGATCACCGAGCCGACGATGTTCGCCTGGCACAGCCCGCCGCGCATCCAGCCGACGACGCACTTCGCGAACTCGAAGATGCGCACGCTGATGCCCGCGCTGTTCATCAGGTTGCCCATCAGGATGAACAGCGGCGCCGCGAGCAGCGGGAACGAGTTCGCCGCCATCGCGACCTTCTGCGGGATCACGATGCCCGGGATGCCGGCGATGACGAGGAACGCGAAGCCCGCGAGTCCCATCGCCGCGTAGATCGTCGGCCCGAGGAACAGCGCGACGAACCACGCCGCGAGGATCCAGAGCATCAGCTCGATCACGGCCGGACCTCCGCGAGCGCGCGCCACGCCGCGCGCAGGTCGGCGATCGCGTACAGGCCGACGGCGATCGCCGCGACCGGCACGATCGCGTAGACCACGCCCTGCGAGAAGAACAAGGTCGTCGTGTCGACATCGAGGTTGCGCGCCGTGATGCGCCACCCGTACCAGACGAGCAGCCCGGCGAACGCGATGCCGCACACCGCCCCGAACGCGCGAAGCGCCGCCGCGCCGTGCGGCGGCAGCTTCATCGTCAGCATGTCGATCGACAGGTGGCTGCGGCGCCGCGCCGCGACGATCCAGCCCAGGAACGACGCCCAGACGAACAGGTAGCGCGCCAGCTCGTCGCTCCAGACCAGCGGCGAGTCGAAGATGTAGCGGAAGATCACCTGCGCGAGCACGCAGGCGAACATCCCCGAGAACGCCACGACCGCGACCCAGTCGACGACGCGGTCGACGACGCGCACGGGCACCATCGCGCTAGCGCACGGCCTGGATCTTGTCGTACGTGCCCGGCCCCCACTTCGCCTCGAACATCTTCGGCACCTTCGCGACGACCGGATCGCGGAACGTCTTCGGATCCGGCGTGATCACGGTCATGCCGGCGGCCTTGAACGTGTCGACGAGCGTCCCTTCCTGCTTGATGAGTTCGGCGTTCTGCCACGCGACCCCGCTCTTCACCGCGTTCTGGATAATCGTGCGGTCGGCCGGCGACAGCCCCTGCCAGAACGCCTCGTTCACGACCACGAGCCGCGGCGTGATGATGTGGGCCGACAGCACGAGGTACTTCTGCACCTCGTCGAACTTGCCCGACTTGATCGTCGGCAGCGGGTTCTCCTGGCCGTCCACCACGTTCTGCTTGAGCGCGAGATAGAGCTCGCCGAAGTTCATCGGAGTAGGCTTCGCGCCCCACGCCTCGGCCATCGCCTTGAATACGTCGTTCTCGGGTACCCGGAGCTTGAAACCAACGAGGTCCGCCGGCGTCTTCACTTCCTTCGACGTCGTCGTGATGTGGCGCGTCCCGTAGTAGGTCGTGCCGAGGATGCGCATGCCGCGCGCCTTGATGAGCGTGTCGTTGAACTCGGCGCCGATCGGGCCGTTCATCGCCTTGTCGAGGTGCGCCGCATCGCGCCAGATGTACGGCGCCTCGACGACCGAGATCGACGGCACCCACGCGCCGAAGTTCGCCGCGCCCTCGGTGACCATCTGCTGCGCGCCGTTGGCGACCGCGTCGATCATGTCGCGCGAGCTGCCGAGCTGGCCACCC
>DATBSV010000405.1:0-2166 GCA_036559685.1 Casimicrobiaceae bacterium | reverse complement strand
GGGACAGGTCGACCTGGTCGTCGACCCGCCGTTCCAGGACGTCGGCCGGCTCAAGCGCGACCCCCAATTCCGGGTCATCGAGACCGTCGACATCGGCACGCAGTACCTGGGCTTCGACCAGGCGCGCGCCGAGCTGGAAGCATCGACGGTCAAGGGAAGGAATCCGTTCAAGGACCTGCGTGTGCGCCGTGCGATCGCGCACGCGATCGACACCGACGCGATCATCCAGAAGGTGCTGCGCGGCCAGGGCGCGACGACCGGGTCGTTCGTGTCGAAGCTCGTCGACGGCTACGACCCGGCGCTCGACAGGAAGGTCCCGTACGACCTGGCCAAGGCGCGCGCATTGCTCAAGGAGGCCGGGTACGGCGACGGATTCGGCGTGACGCTCGACTGCGTCGCAATCACCTGGCGCGCCGCCGCCTGCCAGGCGATCGCGGGGATGCTCGCGCAGGTCGGCATCAAGGTCAGCTTCATGTCGGCGCCGGCGGCGACGTTCTTCCCCAAGCTGACCGGCGCGACGAGCAGCTTCTTCGAGTTCGGATGGACGCCGACGACCGACGCCTGGACGATGCTGTCGGCGATCGTGCGTACGCACGGCGAGGGAGCCGGCACGTTCAACGGCGGACGGTATTCGAATCCGAAGCTCGACGCGATCGTCGACGCGATGCGCGTCGAGCCCGATGCGGAGAAGCGGCGCGGCATGGTGCGTAGCGCCCTTGGGATCATGGCCGACGACCTGCCGCTGATCCCGCTCTACCGGCGCACGCTCGCGTGGGTGATGCGCGCCGACGTCGACGCCGCGATCTGGCCCAACGACATCCTCGACCTGCGCTTCGTGCGCGTTGCCCGCCCATGAGCATCGTCCGTTTCGCGTTCCCCACCTCCATCCATTTCGGCGCCGGCGCCCAGACGCTGGTCGGCCCGCACCTCGTCGACCAGGGACTCAAGCGGTCGCTGGTCGTCACCGACCGCGCGCTGGCCAGGCTGCCGGTTGCGGTGGCGTTCGTCGACCTGTTGAAGGCGGCCGGTCTCGACGTCGCCGTATTCGACGGGATCTTCGGCAACCCGACCGTATCCCAGGCAAACGCGGGTGCCGCCGCGTTCCGCGCGCACCGCGCCGACAGCGTGATCGGCTTCGGCGGAGGGGCCGCGCTCGACGTCGCGAAGATCGTCGGCGTGATCGGCACGATCGGCGGCGACGCGCTCGAGTACGCGTGGGACCACCCGAAGGTGCGGACGATCCCCGACACCGTCCCCTACTTCGTCGCGTTGCCGACCACGTCGGGGACCGGATCGGAGGTCGGACGCTCGGCGGTCGTCTCCGAGGACGACACGCACGTCAAGCGCATCGTGTTCTCGCCGCGCATCCTCGCGAGGCAGGTGTTCGCCGATCCCGAGCTGACGCTCGGCCTGCCGCCCGGCGTGACCGCGGCGACCGGCATGGACGCGCTCACGCACAACGTCGAGTCTTACCTGTCGCCCGCGTACCACCCGCTGTGCGACGGCATCGCCCTCGAAGGCGCGCGCATCGCCGCGCGAGCGCTGCCGCGCGCCGTCGCGCACGGATCGGACATCGCTGCGCGCAGCGACATGATGATGGCGTCGATGATGGGCGCGATCGCGTTCCAGAAGGATCTGGGCGCCGTCCACTCCTGCGCGCATGCGCTGTCGACGGTCGCGGACCTGCACCACGGTCTCGCGAACGGCGTCATGATCGACCACGTGATGGCGTTCAACCTGTCGTCCGCCGCCGCCAAGATGGCCGAGCTGGCGCGCGTCTGCGGTGCGCCCGGCGGCGACGCCGGCAGCGAGGAATCGCGCGCGAAGGCGTTCATCGCCTGGCTCAAGGACTTGAAGCGCAGGATCGGTATCCCCGCAACGCTGTCGGCCCTCGGCGGGCAACGTCCGGTCACGCGCGCGGACTTCCCGCGCCTCGTCGAGGTCGCGCTCGCCGACCTGTGCCACCAGACCAATCCACGCACCTGCGCGAAGGCGGACTTCGAGAAGCTGTTCGCCGACGCGCTCTGATATGAAACACGCCTACGTCAAGATCGGCATCTCGGCGTCGTTCTTCCACGAGGATCCCAAGCGCGCGATCTTCAAGGGGATGACGCTGCAGTACATCGAGCAGAACGTCGCGCACTGGCTGATGCAGCGCGACGTGCT
>DATBSV010000404.1:0-2576 GCA_036559685.1 Casimicrobiaceae bacterium | reverse complement strand
CGCGCGCCGCCGGGCCGCCCCAAGGCGCGCGTGCCCCCTCGGGGGGAAGCGCGCTCGCGCGCTTCGGGGGGATCACGTGATCGCGCGCCGCCGGGCCGCCCCAAGGCGCGCGTGCCCCCTCGGGGGGAAGCGCGCTCGCGCGCTTCGGGGGGATCACATGCGCGATGCTATCCTAGAGGCCGAAGTCCGCCAGACCGTCGCTGCCCGTGCAAACGGGGAGAGGAAAGTCCGGGCTCCAGAGAGCAGGATGCCGGGTAACGCCCGGCCGCAGCAGCCGCGGCTTCGCCGCCGCGGTCAAGGCGAGGAACAGGGCCACAGAGACGAGTCGCTCCCGGTCAAACGGGAGCGGGTGAAACGCGGCAACCTCCATCCGGAGCAACGCCAAGTAGGCGGACCATGACGCTGCTCGCGTCGTCCGCGGGTAGGCGGCTCGAGCGTCCGGGTAACCGGACGCCTAGAGGAATGACGGCCATAGCGCGTCTTATGGGCGCGCCGTAACAGAACCCGGCTTATCGGCGGACTTCGACTTACACCACGACGCGGAGCGATGATGGACGAGGAAGCCTTCAACCTTTCGATCCGCAAGTTCCTGAAGATGGTCGGCATCAGCTCGCAGCGCGAGATCGAGCGCGCGGTCGCGAAGGCGATCGACGAGCGCCGGATCACCGACAAGGACGGCCCGTTTCCCGTCACCGTGACGCTGCGCAGCGAAGCGCTCGGCATCGACGAGACGTTCGACGGCGACATCGAGCTGCATCGCGCGCGCGACTAGCGACTGCGCTTCGCGTCCTTCAGGATCTCGCGCGCCGCGTTGCGGCCCGGGATCCCGGTGACGCCGCCGCCGGGATGCGCCCCGGCACCGCACAGGTAGAGCCCCTTCACCGGCATCCGGTAGTTCGCCGCGCCGAGCACCGGCCGCGTCGCGTAGAGCTGGTCGAGACCCAGCGCGCCGTGGAAGATGTCGCCGCCGGTGAGCCCGAACTCGCGCTCGAGGTCGAGCGGCGTCAGCGCGCGCCGCCCGACGACGCTCGCGCGGAAGTTCGGCGCCATCGCGGTCACCGTGTCGATCATCAGGTCCGCGACCGTGTCGCGCGCGTCGTCCCAGGTCGAGTCCGGCCGCACCGCGGGAAGGTCCGGGTGCACGTGCTGGCAGAACAGGCTCGCGACGTGCATTCCCGGCGGCGCGAGCGAATCGTCGACGACCGACGGGATCAGCACCTCGACGATCGGCGCGCGCGACCAGCCCGAGCTCTTCGCGTCGAAGTACGCGCGCTCCATGTACGCGAGCGAAGGCGCGACCACGATGCCGCTCGCGTGGTGCCGCGCGCTCGCGCCCTCGGTCGGCAGGCACGCGAAGTCCGGCAGCGCCGAGAGCGCGACGTTCATCCGGAACGTGCCCGAGCCGCAGCGGTACGCGTCCATGCGCGCGCGGAAATCGGCGTCGACGTGCTGCGCGTCGACGAGCTTGCCGAACAGGAGCTTGGGGTTGACGTTCGCGACGACGCGCTTCGCCTCGACGACGTCGCCGCTCTCGAGCTCGACGCCCGCGGCGCGCCCCGCCTTGACGATCACGCGGGCGACCGGCGCACCCGTCCGGATTTCCACGCCGCGCGCGGCGCACTCCTTCGCCATCGCCTGGGTGATCGCGCCCATCCCGCCCTTCGCGTGCCCCCACTGGCCACGCTTGCCGTTCACCTCGCCGAACACGTGGTGCAGCAGCACGTACGCGGAGCCCGGCGCGTAGGGCGATGCGAAGTTGCCGACGACCGCATCGAACCCGAACGCCGCCTTGATCGGCGCGGACTCGAACCGGCGGTCGAGGATCTCGCCTGCGCTCTTGGTGAAGAGATCGACGACGTCGCGCCGCTCGGCGAGCGAGAGCGTCTTGAACGAGCGCAGCGTCTTCCACGCGTCGAAGAGCGCGCCCACGTCGCGCCGCTCGGGATTCGCGACGTCGGGCGGCGTGCGATGCATGAGATCCCGCAGCACGTCGGCGACGCGGTCGAGCATCGCGTAGTACGCGGGCAGCGCCTCGGCGTCGCGGCGCGAGAACCGGGCGACCTCCTTCTGCGTCGCCTCGAGGCCTCCGCCGACCTTCAGGTAATCGCCGGGCGTCGGCGACAGCGGCAGGAAGTTCGCGAACGGCCGCTCGACGATGGCAAGCCCGTGCGCCGCGAGCTTGAGATCGCGGATGACCTGCGGGTCGAGCAGGCTCACCGTGTAGCTCGCCGTCGAGTTGCGGAATCCCGGGTGGAACTCCTCGGTGACGGCCGCGCCGCCGACGATGCCGCGGCGCTCGAGCACGCACACGTCGAGACCCGCGGCGGCCAGGTACGCCGCACAGACCAGGCCGTTGTGGCCGCCGCCGATCAACACCGCGTCGTAGACGCGCGACGTCATGGCGGCGGGACGCGCGGGACGGCCGTCAGGCGCCAGCGTCGCCGGCGATCGCGACGGTCGAGTAGCCGGCGTCGACGTAGGTGATCTCGCCGGTCACCGCGCTCGCGAGGTCGGAGAGCAGGAACGCGGCGACGTTGCCGACCTCGTCGATCGTCACGCCGCGGCGCAGCGGCGCC
>DATBSV010000403.1:0-2241 GCA_036559685.1 Casimicrobiaceae bacterium | reverse complement strand
AACGCCGCGAAGCTCGAGCAGGCGCAGGCGCAGCTCGCGGTCGCGAGCAACCAGGCCGGCTACGCGACGCTGGTGGCCGACCAGGACGGCGTCGTCACGACGGTGTCGGCGGAGGTCGGCCAGGTCGTGACGTCCGGGCAGGCGGTCGTGCGCGTCGCGCGGGAAGAGGAGCGGGAAGTCGTCATCGCGGTGCCCGAGAATCGGCTCGACGAGCTCAAGGCGGCGAAGGGCCTCGCCGTCGCGCTCTGGGCGAATCCCGACAAGGTCTACGCCGCCAAGGTGCGCGAGATCGCGCCCGCGGTCGACGCGTCGACGCGCACGTTCGCTGTACGCGTGTCGATCGTCGCGCCCGACGCCGACGTCAGGTGGGGCATGACCGCGAACGTGCTCGTGCAGGGCGCCACGGATGTGTCGACGGCCGCCCTGGTGCCGTCCGCGTCGATTTACCACGCCGAGGACGGGAAGCCCGCCGTGTGGATCTACGACCCGGCGACGCAGACCGTCGCGCTGCGCCGCGTCGCGCTCGACGCGTTCCGCGAGGACGGCGCGCTCGTGTCGTCCGGCGTGAAGAACGGCGAGTGGATCGTCGCCGCCGGCGTGCACAAGCTCCGTGCGGGCCAGGCGGTCAAGCCGTGGGAAAGCACGGATACGCCGCTCACCGCGGCGTCGGCCAAGCCGAAGGCCTGACGTGCGCATGCGCGACGACGGGCCGTCCCAAGGCGCGCGCCCCCTGGGGGGAAGCGCGCAAACGCGCGCTTCGGGGGGACCTCCCCGCGAACCGTTCATGCCCGCGGGCGGCCCGCCCGAGGGGCCCCGCTCGCGCTTCAACCTGTCCGAGTGGGCGCTCAACCATCGCTCGCTCGTGCTGTTCCTGATCCTGGCGTGCGCGCTGTTCGGCGCGCTCGCCTACACCAAGCTCGGCCAGTCCGAGGACCCGCCGTTCACGTTCAAGGTCATGGTCATCAAGACCAACTGGCCGGGGGCGTCGGCGCGCGAGGTCGAGCAGCAGCTCACCGACCGCATCGAGCGCAAGCTGCAGGAAGTGCCGCACGTCGACTGGGTCCGGAGCTACAGCAAGCCCGGCGAGTCGCTCGTGTTCTTCGCGATCCGCGACTCGGTCCCCGCGGCCGAGGTGCCCGAGACCTGGTACCAGGTGCGCAAGCGGGTCGGGGACATGCGCGGCACGCTGCCCGCCGGCATCCAGGGCCCGTACTTCAACGACGAGTTCGGCGACACCTACGTGTCGATCTACGCGCTGACCGGCGACGGCTTCGGCTACCGCGAGCTCAAGGACTTCGGCGACAAGGTGCGCGCCGAGCTCCTGCGCGTCGACGGCGTCGCGAAGGTCGACTTCGTCGGCGAGCAGGAGGAGAAGGTGTTCGTCGAGCTCGCGAACGCGAAGCTCGCGACGCTCGGCATCTCGCCCGCCGAGATCGTCTCGACGCTCGCCGCGCAGAACGCCGTCACGGCGGCCGGCACGTTCGACACGCCGACCGACCGCATCGTGCTGCGCCCATCGGGCGCGCTCGGCTCGCTCGACGCAATCCGCGACCTGTCGATCCGCGCGGGCGGGCGCGTGCTGCGCCTCGGCGACATCGCGACGGTCTCGCGCGGTTACGTCGACCCGCCGCAGCAGCGCATGCGCGTTCACGGGCGCGAGGCCCTCGGGCTCGGCATCACGATGGCCGCCGGCGGCGACGTGGTCAAGCTCGGGCAGGGGCTCGACGCCGAAATGGCGCGGCTGAGGGAGCGACTGCCGGTCGGCGTCGAGATCGTGCAGGTCGCGAGCATGCCGGTCGCGGTGCAGCGCTCGGTCACCCAGTTCGTGCGCTCGCTCGCCGAGGCCGTGCTCATCGTGCTCGCGGTCTCGCTCGTGAGCCTCGGGTTGCGCACCGGGCTGGTCGTCGCCGTCGCGATCCCGCTCGTGCTCGCCGCGACGTTCGTCGGCATGTGGCTCGCCGACATCGGGCTGCACAAGATCTCGCTCGGCGCGCTGATCCTGTCGCTCGGGCTCCTGGTCGACGACGCGATCATCGCGGTGGAGATGATGGCGATCAAGCTCGAACAGGGCTTCGACCGCTTCAAGGCCGCGTCCGCCACGTACGCGACGACCGCGTTCCCGATGCTGACGGGCACGCTGGTCACCGTCGCCGGCTTCCTGCCGATCGCGACCGCGAAGAGCTCGACCGGCGAGTACACGCGCTCGATCTTCGAGGTCTCCGCGATCGCGCTGATCGCCTC
>DATBSV010000402.1:0-2761 GCA_036559685.1 Casimicrobiaceae bacterium | reverse complement strand
GCCAGTGCGCGGCGCGCGCGCATCGTTTACGACGAGCGGCTCGTTTCGCTCTCGGCCGTTGCGGACGCGCTCGCGCGGGTCGGCTATCGCGCGCTGCCGCTCGACCGCGCGGCGCTCGACGACGCGCGCCGGCGCGAGACGCGCGACGCGCAGAAGCGCCTAGCCGTCGCCGGCTTTGGCGCGATGCAGGCGATGATGTACGCAAGCGCGTTGTGGTTCGGCGCGTTCGACGACGCCGGTGCGGTCACGCGCGACCTGTTCCGGTGGCTGACGCTGCTGGTGGCGACCCCCGTGGTCTTCTACTCGGCCGGCCCGTTCTTCGCCGGGGCGTTGCGGCTCCTCGCCGCGCGGCGACTCGGCATGGACGTGCCCGTGGCGCTCGCGGTCGCGATGATCTACGCGGGGAGCGTCGTCGAGGTCGTGACCGGCGGTCCGGACGTCTGGTTCGAATCGGTCAGCATGTTCGTGCTGTTCCTGCTCGCCGGCCGCTACCTCGAGATGCGCGCGCGCCACCGCGCGGGCGAACTCTCCGATGCGCTTGCGCGCCTGACGCCGGTGTTCGCCGACCGCGTCGAGGCCGATGGATCGCTCGTGCGCGTCGGCGCGATCGAGCTCGCGCCCGGCGACCGCGTCGTCGTCGCGGAGGGCCAGGCGATCCCGGCCGACGGCGAGCTCGACGGCGAGGCCTGCCGCCTCGACGAGTCGTGGCTCAGCGGCGAATCCGCGCCGGTGACCAAGCGCCGCGGCGACACCGTGCGCGCGGGAACCCATGTCGTGGGAGCACCCGCCACGGTTCGCGTGACGCGCGTGGGCGGCGACACCGCCGTGGCGGCGCTGGTCGCGCTGACCGAGCGCGCCGCTGCGACGCGACCGCGACTCGCGCTCGAAGGCGATCGCGCCGCGGCAATGCTCGTCGCGCGCGTGCTGCTGCTCGCCGTGGTGACCGCGCTCGGTTGGTCATGGGTCGATCCCGCGCGCGCGTTCCCGGCGGTCGTCGCCGTGCTCGTCGTCGCGTGTCCGTGCGCGTTCGCGCTGGCGGCGCCCGCGGCCGTGACGCGCGCGCTCGCGGTGCTTACGGGCCGCGGCGTGCTCGTCGTGCGTCCCGATGCGCTCGAGGACCTCGCCTCGGTGACGCACGTGGTGTTCGACAAGACCGGCACGCTGACGGAGCCGGCGATTGCGCCCGGTCTCGCGGCCACGAGGCAGGGCGTCGACCGCGATGCGGCCCTCGCCGTTGCCGCGGCGCTCGCACAGGGGAGCCGTCATCCGCTCGCGCGCGCACTCGTCGCCGAAGCACCCGCAACGCTTCCGGCCGTGGAAGCGCGCGAAAGCTTCGCGGGCCGCGGAATCGGCGGCGTCGTCGGCGGGCGAGGCTATCGGCTCGGCCGGGCCGATTATGCGCTGGGATGTGAATCGTTCCCCGCATCCTGTCCCGCTGACCTCGAGGACGCGGTGGTGCTGGCGGATGCCGATGGCCTGGTCGCGGCATTCCGCGTCGACGAGCGTCTCCGGCCCGGGGCGCGGGCAGCGGTCGATGCGCTCGCTCGCGCCGGCATCGACGTCACGATCGCGAGCGGAGACGCAAGATCGCGAGTCGAAGCCGTGGCGCAGCGTCTCGGCGTCGCGGCGTGGAAAGCCCGCCAGTCTCCGACCGACAAGCTCGCGCTTCTCGCATCGCTTCGCGCACGGGGCGCCCGGGTCGCTGTCGTCGGAGACGGTGTGAACGATGCGCCGGTGCTTGCCGGCGCCGACGTGGCGATCGCGGTGGGCACGGCGGCCGATGCGGCGCAGGCGGCGAGCGACATCGTGATCACCGGGCAACTCGACGCGCTGGCCGCGGCGCGGGCGGTCGCGCGGCAAACCCTCTCGATCCTGGGCCAGAACCGGCGCTGGGCGCTCTGCTACAACCTCGCCACCGTTCCGCTCGCCGCCCTGGGTTTCGTGCCTCCCTGGCTTGCCGCGATTGGCATGTCGGCCAGCTCGCTCGCGGTCGTGGTGAACGCGCTGCGCATCGGCCCAGTCGAGGAAACCCCCGTGGCGGGTGAAGCGATCGTCCGCCGGGGCGCGCTGGCATGACCAGCCTGCTGTTCCTCATTCCGCTGTCGGTCCTGGTCCTCGTCGGCGCCGGCATCGCGCTGTTCTGGGCGATCAACCGCGGGCAATTCGACGATCTGGAAACGCCGGCGCTGCTGCCGCTTCTCGACACCGACGATGCGCCGCGGGAGCGCGAGTGAGCGGCGGACTCACGCTCGGCGCCGCACTGATCCTCGGCATCGCGGCCAGCGGGCACTGCCTGGTCATGTGCGGCGGCATCTCGTCTGCGCTCGGCCTGGCGTCCGCAAGATCGCCCGGCGGACAGCCGCGCCTGCTGTTGATCGTCGCCTATCAGGTCGGCCGGATTGTTTCCTATGCCATCGCCGGCGCGCTGTTGGGAGGAGCGGTCGGCGTTGTCGTGGACTGGCTCGACATGGATGCGGTGCGCCGAGGCTTGCGCGTGCTATCGGCGGTGGCGCTGGTCGTGGCAGCGTTGGTCGCGTTCGGGACACTGCGCGATCCGGGCTCGCGGGTCGGTCAGCTGCTCTGGCATCGGCTCGCGCCGCTCGGCCGGCGGCTGCTGCCCGTGACGAGCGTCGGTCGCGCGTTCGGCTTCGGCATGGTGTGGGGCTGGATGCCGTGCAACTTCGCCTATACCGTAATCCTGATCGCGGCGCTCGAGCACGATGCGCTGCGAGCGGCGGCGACGATGCTGGCATTCGGGATG
>DATBSV010000401.1:0-9827 GCA_036559685.1 Casimicrobiaceae bacterium | reverse complement strand
CAGCGCCAGGTAGCCTTCGCCACCGGCGCCCTTGTCGCCTTCGTAGAACGCCTTGAGCTTGGTCCGCTCCATCGTCCACATGCGGCCCATCGCCGCGCCGGCCATCGCGACGGCCTCGCCGCGGTACTGCAGGTCGTTGGTGTTGCGGATCGCGACCGCCTGCAGGCCGACGAGGCCCAGGATGCCGAACGCGAAGATCAGCACGCCGATGAGCGCCTCGAGCAGGAAGGCGCCGGACTGCGCGCTGCGCGGGGTGACGCGGACGGGGAGGGAGCGAAGGGGACGCATGGACGTTGCCTAGGGGCAGGCGCGCGGGTCGCCTGAGAGCTTGGGATCGCAGGACTTGATGCCGACGCCGGTGGCGGCCGCCGTGTCGACGACGACGCGCAGCTTGCGCACGCCGGTCGAGATCTTGCTGCTGTCGACGTCCCAGGTGACCCGGGCGGTGAGCGGCGCGCCCCCGCTATCGAGGACGCGGCCGAGGCCGTCGAAGATGACGGTCGTCGTGCCGGCAGGCGTCGCCGCGAACTTGACCTTGAGCGAGCCTTCCGAGAAGAGCGCCTCCCTGAGGACGCTGCCGTCGGACACGAGCGTCGCCTGCCAGCCGGTCCCGCTCGTCAGCACGAAGCTCACCGCCGAGTTGCGCTTGACCGCCTCGGCCTGCGTCACGCGAAGACCGTCGAGCACGGCCTCGGTCGCCGTGCGCACCTGCTGGCTCGCGATCCACGTCGTGTACAACGGGAAAGCCATCAGCGCGAGGATCACGAACAGCGCGACCGTGATCATCATCTCGATCAGGCTGATCCCCTGCGCGGCGGAGCGGGGCGCGTGCATCATGGTCAGCAGCTTCCGTCCCTCTGGGTGACCCAGCAGGTGCCGTTCGTGGTCCAGCCGCTCGGCGCGCCGCTGGTTTTCTTCGCGCCGGCCTGGTTGATCTCGTAGACGAAGTCCTTCATGCCCTTCGTCGTCTTCCCGGTCGCCTTGACCGTGTAGGCGGTCGCGCTCGAGCCGGTGCAGGCGATCGTGAACGCCGCGTCGTTCGTGTCGGTCGGATCCGCGACGCCGCAACTGCCCGCGCTGTCGTAGGTGCGGTTGTCCATGAAGTACTGCTCCATCCGCACGCGGAAGTCCGACAGCTTCGCGGTCGCGTCGATGATCCGGCCGCGCTGGACGTAGGTCCGGTACATGGGCAGCGCGACCGACGCCAGGATCGCCGCGATCGCGACGACGATCATCAGCTCGATCAGCGTGAACCCCCGCGCGCGGCGGCGGCTCGGGGACGGGTCTACGAACGTGATGGCCATGGCTTGAGATCCTTTTCGACGTCTTGCATGCTAGGGATCGCCACGGGGCGGCGCAAACGACCCCGACCGAAGGTGCCCGGCGGGGAACGGACGGTGGGCCCTTCGGTACCCCCTTGTTGCAGCAAGGGACCGGGGGCGGGTTGGGCCCGACGGACGGTCAGCCGGGACAGCGCGTCCGCGTCCGTACCGTGCGCACCCGGCCGGTGGCCGCGAGGACCACCTGGACCTCGTCGTGGCCGGCCCGGCACACGGTGAACGTGCCCATCTGGAGCGCGCCGGACAGGCGCCGCGGCTCGCCGAGCGGGGTGAACGAGACGTAATCGTCGACCGGCCCGTTGCCGTCGACGCGGATCGGACGCGCGATCGGCGGGTCGTAGGCGATGGGCGGCTCGCCCGGCTCGGGCCGGCCCTCCGCCGAGGCGTCGACGTGCAGGATCCAGCCCTGCGACCAGTCGCCCTCGTCCGCGCAGGTCGCGGCATCGGCGCTCTTGCACAGGTTGACGCGGTAGCCGCGCTTGATCGCCTCGGTGCGCGCGCGCTCGAGGGCCGTCGAGAGCGCCTGGGCGCGGTTCGCGAGCTCCTGCTTCGCGAGCCAGTGGCGCCAGGTCGGCAGCGCGAGCATCGTCACGATCACCGCGAGCGCGAGCACGACGCCCACCTCGAGCAGCGTGAGGCCGCGTTGGCGGCGCGAGGGTCGGCCCGGGGTCACGGCACGAGGCTCGCGCCGAGCCGGTCCCGGCAGCCATCGGCCCGGCGGCCTAGGCCGGACGGACGATCGGGACCCCGCGTCCGACGGCGCCACCCTCGCTCGCGCGCTTGACGGTAATTGATTTAGGTCTAAACTATTTCCTGCATTTCCCGTCACCGCCCGACCGAAGGATTCGGATGCCGGCACCCCGGCGCATCCTGTGCATCGGCGCCGGCCCGGCCGGCCTCTACTTCGCGCTCCTGGCGAAGCAGGCGGACCCGTCGCGCGCGGTGCGCGTCGTCGAGCGCAACCGCCGCGACGATACGTTCGGCTGGGGGGTGGTGTTCTCCGACCAGACGCTCGGCAACCTCGAGGCCGCCGACGCGCCGACCGCCCGCGAGATCACCGGCGCGTTCCACCACTGGGACAACATCGACGTCCACTTCCGCGGGCGCACGGTGACCTCGGGCGGGCACGGCTTCTGCGGCATCGGGCGCAAGCGATTGCTCGGCATCCTGCAGCGCCGCTGCGAGGCCCTTGGCGTCGAGCTCGCCTTCGGCCTCCAGGTTGCGGACGACCAGGACGAGGCGCGCGCGTTCGGCGCCGACCTCGTGATCGCGGCCGACGGCATCAACAGCCGCGTGCGCGAGCGCTACGCGGCGACGTTCCAGCCCGACGTCGACACGCGCCACTGCCGCTTCGTGTGGCTCGGCACGACCAAGCGCTTCGACGCGTTCACGTTCGCGTTCGTCGAGACGCCGCACGGCTGGTTCCAGGCGCACGCCTACCGGTTCGACGACGACACCTCGACGTTCATCGTCGAGACGCCGGAGGCGACGTGGAAGGCCGCGGGGCTCGACGCGATGGATCCGCCGGAGGCCATCGCGTTCTGCGAGCGCCTGTTCGCGCCGTGGCTCGACGGCCACAAGCTGATGTCGAACGCCTCGCACCTGCGCGGATCGGCGATCTGGATCCGCTTCCCGCGCGTGGTGTGCAAGCGCTGGATCCATTGGAACGAGCGCGGCGACCGAAGGGCCGCCCCGAGGTCGCCGGCCCCCTCGGGGGGAGGCGAGCAACGCGAGCTTCGGGGGGGTCAATATCCGGTGGTCCTGATGGGCGACGCCGCGCACACGGCGCATTTCTCGGTCGGCTCCGGCACCAAGCTCGCGCTCGAGGACGCGATCGCGCTCGCGCGCGCGATCGAGGAGGGCCCCGAGCTCGAAACCGCGCTCGAGCGCTACGAGGCCGCGCGCGCCATCGAGGTGCTCAAGATCCAGAACGCGGCGCGCAACTCGACCGAGTGGTTCGAGAACGTGCACCGCTACGCCGCGCTCGACGCCGAGCAGTTCGCGTACAGCCTGCTCACGCGCAGCCAGCGCATCTCCCACGAGAACCTGCGTCTGCGCGACGCCGGCTACGTCGAGCGCGCCGAGGCGTGGTACGCGTCGCGCGCGGGCGAAGGCGAAGACGCGAAGCCGCCGATGTTCACGCCGTTCACGATGCGCGGGCTTACGCTGCCCAACCGCGTCGTCGTCTCGCCGATGGCGCAATACACGTGCGTCGACGGCCTGCCCGACGACTACTACCTCGTGCACCTCGGCAGCCGGGCGCACGGCGGCGCGGGCCTCGTGTTCACCGAGATGACCTGCGTGGCGCCGGACGCGCGCATCTCGCTCGGCTGCGCGGGCCTGTGGAACGACGCGCAGCGCGACGCATGGCGGCGCATCGTCGACTACGTGCACACGCGCACGCCGGCGAAGATCGCGCTGCAGCTCGGTCACGCCGGTCCGAAGGGGTCGACGCAGCTCGGCTGGGAGGACCCCGACGAGCCGATCGCCCAGGGCGCACGGAACTGGCCGCTGATCGCGCCGTCCGCCGTGCCTTACGGCCCGCGCAACCAGGTGCCGCGTGCGATGACGCGCTCCGACATGGACGCGGTGCGCGAGCAGTTCGTCGCGGCGACGCGCCGCGGCGCGGAGGCCGGGTTCGACTGGCTCGAGCTCCATTGCGCGCATGGCTACCTGCTCGCGGCGTTCCTGTCCCCGCTGACCAACCGGCGGACCGACGACTGGGGCGGCTCGCTCGAGAGCCGCTGCCGCTTTCCGCTGGAAGTTTTCGCCGCGATGCGCGCGGCCTGGCCCGCGGACCGACCGATGTCGGTGCGCATCTCCGCGCACGACTGGGCCCCGGGCGGCAACACGCCCGACGACGCGGTCACGATGGCGAAGCTGTTCCGCGACGCGGGCGCCGACCTGATCGACGTGTCGTCGGGGCAGACGACGCGCGCGGCCGCGCCGGTCTATGGACGCATGTACCAGACGCCGTTCGCCGACCGCATCCGCAACGAGGTCGGCATCGCGACGATGGCGGTCGGCGCGATCTTCGAGCCCGACCACGTCAACAGCATCCTGATGGCCGGACGCGCGGACCTCTGCGCGCTGGCGCGCCCGCATCTCGCCGACCCGTACTGGACCCTGCACGCGGCCGCGAAGCTCGGCTACGACGCGATGCCGTGGCCGCCCCAATACCTGTCGGGCAAGGCGCAGCTCGAGCGCAACCTTGCGCGCGCGGTCGTCGACGCGGCGGTCGTTCCGGAGGCGAACGGATGACCCCGAATGCGTTGAGCGGCCAGCACGCGGTCGTCACCGGCGGCGGACGCGGCATCGGGCTCGCGATCGCCCATCGGCTCGGCTCGCTCGGCGCCTCGCTGTCGTTGATCGGCCGCGACCGCGCCCGGCTCTACGACGCGGTCCAGTCGCTACCCGACGGCACGAAGTGCGACGCGCACGTCTGCGACGTCGCGGACGCGGCGGCGGTGGCGCGCGCGTTCGCCGCGATCGCGACGGCCGGCCACCGCGTGTCGATCCTGGTCAACAACGCCGGCATCGCGAGAAGTGCGCGGCTCGCCGCGACCGACGACGCGATGTGGGCCGAGACGATCGGCGCGAGCCTGAGCGGCACGTTCCATTGCACGCGGGCCGCGCTTCCCGCGCTTCTGGAGGCGCGCGCCGGACGCGTCGTCAATGTCGCGAGCACGGCCGGGCTGGTCGGCTACCCGAACGTCGCCGCGTACGTCGCTGCGAAGCACGGCGTCGTCGGCCTCACGCGCGCGCTCGCGCTCGAGCTCGCGTCGAGCGGCGTGACGGTCAACGCGGTGTGCCCGGGCTACGCGGACACCGACATCGCGCGCGAGGCGGTCGCGAGCATCGTCGCGCGCACCGGGCGCAGCGAGGCGGACGCGCGCAGCGCGCTCGCTTCCCGCAACCCGCAGAAGCGGCTGATCGCGCCGGTCGAGGTCGCCTCGGCGGTCGCGTGGCTGTGCCTGCCCGAGTCGCGCTCGGTCAACGGGCAGGTGATCGTGATCGACGGCGGCGAGACGGCCGCATGAGCCGATGACGAACGCGCCGACCGCGCGCGCGCCGGGCCGCCCCAAGCGCGCGTCGCCCCCCGGGGAGAAGCTTGCGAAGCGAGCTTCGGGGGGATCTCGCCGCCACGATCAGGAAACGCGCGTCACCGGCGCGCACCACGACGCCCTGCGCCTGTGGCTGCGCCTCATCACGTGCACGACGCTGATCGAGCGCGCAGTGCGCCGCCGGCTTCGCGACCGCTTTTCGATCACGCTCGCGCGCTTCGACCTGCTCGCGCAGCTCGAGCGCGCGCCCGCGGGCCTGCGCATGGGCGAGCTGTCGCGCCGCCTGATGGTCACCAACGGCAACGTCACCGGGCTGGTCGCGCAACTGGTCGACGAGGGCCTGTGCGAGCGACGGCCGGTCCCGCAGGACCGCCGCGCGCACATGGTGCGGTTGACGGCGGAAGGCCGCCGCGCGTTCGGCGCGATGGCGGCCGAGCACGAGCGCTGGATCGTCGAGCTGACGGCGGGTCTCGAAGGCGCGGAGCGTCGGCGCCTCCACGCGCTGCTCGGCGAGCTCAAGGCGTCGGTTCGCGCGCGCGAGCCGGGCGGAGGCGGACGATGAGCGATTCGACGACGCGGCGTCCGTACGCGGGCTATCGCGCGACCCATTTCCGCTACGAGGCCGATAGCGACGGCCGCGTCGCGACGATCACGCTCGACCGCCCCGAGCGCAAGAACCCGCTGTCGCTCGATTCCTACGCCGAACTGCGCGACCTGTTCCGCGCGCTGGTCCACGCGAGCGACGTGCGCGCGGTCGTGATCACCGGCGCCGGCGGCAACTTCAGCTCGGGCGGCGACGTGCACGAGATCATCGGCCCGCTCACCACCATGGCGCCGTCGGGCCTCCTCGACTTCACGCGCATGACCGGCGATCTCGTCAAGGCGATGCGCCATTGCCCGCAGCCGATCGTCGCGGCGGTCGACGGCGTGTGCGCGGGGGCCGGCGCGATGGTGGCGCTCGCGTCGGACATCCGAATCGGCACGCCGCGCGCGAGGACCGCGTTCCTGTTCGTGCGCGTCGGCCTCGCCGGCGCCGACATGGGCGCGTGCGCGCTGTTGCCGCGCATGATCGGTCAGGGGCGCGCGTCCGATCTGCTCTACACGGGCCGCGCGATGAGCGCCGACGAAGGCGCGGCGTGGGGCTTCTTCCAGCGTCTCGTCGAGCCCGAGCGCGTGCACGCCGAGGCGCACGCCTATGCGCGCGCGCTCGCCGACGGGCCGACGCTCGCGCACGCGACGACCAAGCGCCTGCTGCACGAGGCGTGGGCGATGCCGCTCGACGACGAGATCGAGGCCGAGGCGCAGGCGCAGGCGCTCCTCATGCAGACCGAGGACTTCCGGCGCGCGTACCGCGCGTTCCTCGACAAGCGCCCGCCGAAGTTCGAGGGCAACTAGGGCCTGTCAGCGCTACGGGGACGCTCGCGTGACTCATGAAACGGCCGCCATCGAGGCGCACACCGCAAGCCGTAGTGCCACTACGGCGAGGATGTGCAACGATGAGGGCGGCCGTTTCATGAGATCACCCGAAGGGCCCATGCCGCGCTGGCCGCAGGGCGTTGTTGCTCAATCGTTATGTGCTTGGAGCACATGGCCTCATTCGCGCCTAGCCCTGCGGCCAGCGCGGCATGGGCGCGAGTGCCCCCGTAGCGCTGACAGGCCCTGATGCGCCCGACCGCGATCGACACGCCGTTCTTCGACGACGAACATCGCGCGCTTGCGACCTCGCTCGACGCCTTCGCCTCGCGCGCGGCGCCAGGCGGGCAGGGCGTCGACGACGCGTGCCGGCGGTGGGTGCGCGCGCTCGGCGATGCCGGCTTCCTGCGCCACTGCGTGCCCGCGGCGTACGGCGGCGCGGCCGCGCACGTCGCGTCGCGCTCGCTGTGCATCGCGCGCGAAGTGCTCGCCTACCACGACGGTCTCGCCGACTTCGCGTTCGCGATGCAGGGGCTCGGCACCGGCGCGATCACGCTCGCGGGCAGCGAGGCGCAGCGTGAACGCTGGCTGCCGGCGGTCGCGCGCGGCGAGGCGATCGCCGCGTTCGCGCTCTCCGAGCCGGGCGCGGGCTCGGACGCCGCCGCGCTCGCGACGACCGCGCGGCGCAATGGCGACGGCTGGGTGCTCGACGGCGAGAAGACGTGGATCAGCAACGGCGGGATCGCGGACGTCTACTGCGTGTTCGCGCGCACGGGCGAAGTCCCCGGCGCCAAAGGCATCTCGGCGTTCGTCGTGCCCGCCGACGCGGAGGGACTTTCGGTCGCCGAGCGATTCGACGTGATGGCGCCGCATCCGCTCGCGCGCATGCGGTTCGACGCCTGTGCGCTGCCGGCCGAGGCGCTCGTCGGCGCGCGCGGCGAAGGCTTCAAGCTCGCGATGCGCACGCTCGACGTGTTCCGCGCGTCCGTCGCCGCCGCGGCGATCGGGTTCGCGCGGCGAGCGCTCGACGAGGCCGTCGCGCACGCGAAGCAGCGCGCGATGTTCGGCGGCCACCTGAGCGACCTCCAGCTCACCCAGGCCGCGCTCGGCGACCTGGCGACCGGGATCGAGGGTGCGGCGCTCCTGACCGCGCGCGCGGCCTGGAAGCGGGACAGCGGCGGCCCGTCGACACGCACGACGCGCGAGGCGGCGATGGCGAAGCTCGCCGCGACCGAGATCGCCCAGGACGCCGCCGACCGTGCCGTGCAGCTCCATGGCGGCGAGGGCGTGCGCGTCGGCTCGGTCGTGGAGAGGCTCTATCGCGAAGTGCGGGCGCTTCGGATCTACGAGGGCGCGACCGAGGTGCAGCGATTGATCGTCGGCCGCGATGTGCTCGAGCGGAGCCCGGCTTGACGCAGTCCGCGCACGTCGATTCGTTCGCCCGCGACCGCCTGCCGCCGAACGAGCTGATGCCCGACCTCGTGTTCGACCTGCCCGAGCTCAAGTATCCGGAGCGGCTCAACGCGGCGACCGAGCTCCTCGGCGGCGCGATCGGGCGCGGCTGGGGCGACCGCGTGGCGGTGCGCTCGCCCGCCGGCGTGCGCTGGACCTACCGCGACCTCGACGCGCAGGCGAGCCGCATCGCGAATCTGCTCGTCGGCGAGATGGGCGTCGTGCCCGGCAACCGCGTGCTGCTGCGCGGTCCCAACACGCCGATGATGGCGGCATGCTGGTTCGCCGTGCTGAAGGCCGGCGCGATCGCGGTCGCGACGATGCCGCTGTTGCGCGCCAAGGAGCTGACCGACATCGCGACCAAGGCAGAGGTGTCGCACGCGTTGTGCGACGCGCGGCTCGCCGACGACCTGGTCGCGATGCGCCCGCAGTGCCCCACGCTGCGCCGCGTCGCGATGTTCGCCGCCGACACGCACGAGAGCGTCGAGCGCAAGTCGGCGTCGCTGTCGTCCACGTTCGACGACGTCAACACGTACGCCGAGGACATCGCGCTGATCGCCTTCACGTCGGGCACGACAGGCAAGCCCAAGGGCACGATGCACACGCACCGCGACGTGATCGCGGCGAGCGACTGCTGGCCCCGGAACACGCTCAAGGCGGAGCCCGACGACGTGTTCACCGGAAGCCCGCCGCTGGCGTTCACGTTCGGTCTCGGCGGCCTGCTGGTCTTCCCGCTGCGCATCGGCGCATCGACGCTGCTGATCGAGCGGCCGTCGCCCGACGCGCTCGCCGACGCGGTCGAGAAATTGAAGCCGACCGTGCTCGTCACCGCGCCGACGTCGTACCGTGCGATCGCGCTCGGTTCGGCGGGGCGCGACTTCTCGAGCCTGCGCAAGTGCGTCGCGGCCGGCGAGGCGCTGCCCGCCTCGACGCGTGCGCTCTGGAAGGAGCGCACCGGCATCGACATCGTCGACGGCATCGGGTCGACCGAGATGTTCCACATCTTCATCTCGCACCCCGACGACGACGTGCGGCCCGGCGCCACGGGCAAGCCGGTGCCCGGCTACCGCGCCTGCGTGCTCGGCGACGACGGCAAGCCGGCGCCGCCCGGACAGGTCGGCAAGCTCGCGGTCAAGGGGCCGACCGGCTGCAAGTACCTGGACGACCCGCGCCAGGCCAACTACGTCCGCGACGGGTGGAACCTGACCGGCGACGCCTACCTCGTCGACGACGATGGCTGGTTCTTCTACCAGGCGCGCACCGACGACATGATCGTGTCGGCCGGCTACAACATCGCAGGACCCGAGGTCGAGGAAGCGTTGATGCAGCACCCGGCCGTCGCCGATTGCGCGGTGGTCGGCGCGCCCGACGAGGCGCGCGGCACCATCGTGTGCGCGTTCGTCGTGCTCAAGGAAGGTCACGCGGGCGACGCGGCGACGACGGCTGCGCTGCAGGAACACGTCAAGGCGACGATCGCGCCGTACAAATACCCGCGCGCCGTGCGCTACGTCGAGGCGCTGCCGCGCACCGAGACCGGCAAGGTGCAGCGCTTCAAGCT
>DATBSV010000400.1:0-8176 GCA_036559685.1 Casimicrobiaceae bacterium | reverse complement strand
CGTCAGGTTGGGAACGTAATGGTTGTCCATCACGTCGAAGTGGATGAGGTCGGCGCCAGCGGCGATCACCGCGCGCACCTCCTCGCCCAGGCGCGAGAAGTCGGCGGACAGGATCGACGGCGCGATGCGGCACGAGGAGGCCATGGCTGGCATGGCTATAATGCTAGCGCACGGGATGGTGCGGATGGCGGACGAGACGCAATACGAGATCCGGATCGAGCCGGTGTCGACCTACGTCGCCGAGCAATCGGACCCGTCGCGCGACCAGTTCGTGTTCAGCTACACGATCCGGATCACCAACGTCGGCACCGTCGCGGCGAGGCTCGTTGCGCGGCACTGGATCATCACCGACGGCGAGCACCGCGTCCAGGAAGTCCGGGGCGCCGGCGTCATCGGCCAGCAGCCGAGGCTCGCGCCGGGCGAGAGCTTCGAGTACACGTCGGGCGCGAGCCTGACCACACCGGTCGGCACGATGCGCGGCAGCTACCAGATGGTTGCCGAGGACGGCCGCGAGTTCGACGCGGCGATCCCGCCCTTCACGCTTTCGGTCCCGCGCACGCTGCACTAGTTGCGCTAATCATTGCGGGGCGGCTCCTTCTCGCGCTTGCGGCGCTTGCGCAGCGGCGCGACGGTCCACACGACGATGCCCACGGCGATCAGTAGCGCGACCAGCGATTCGAGATAGATCCATTCCATGACGACGCCCCGCCTCCGCCTCGCAATCGCTCTTTTGGCGTTGCTAGCCGCCGGGTGTGCGACCGTGCCGCCGCCGGCGCCGGTTCCGACGCCCGCCCCCGCACCTGCACCTGCACCTGCGCCTCCCACGCCGTCGGCGGCAGCGCTGCCGCCGACGTTCCGCGCCGAGCCCTGGAGCGCGGTGCCCGGCTGGCTGGACGACCGCCTGCAGGATGCGTGGCCCGCGTGGCTCGTCTCGTGCCGAGCGCTGACCGATCGCGAGTCGACGCGCGAGACCTGGCGCGCGCCCTGCGAGGCCGCTTCGGCCGTCGATTCGCGCGACCCCGACGCGGTGCGGCGCTATTTCGAGGCGCAGTTTACGCCGTGGTCGGTTGCGTTCCCCGACGGGCGCACGACCGGGCTCGTCACCGGCTACTACGAGCCGCTGTTGCGCGGCAGCCGCACGCGCACGGCGGCGTTCCCCGTGCCGATCTACGCCGCGCCCGATGATCTCCTGACGGTCGATCTCGCGTCGCTGCATCCCGAGCTCAAGGACAAGCGCGTGCGCGCGCGCGTCGAAGGCAAGCGCGTCGTGCCGTACTTCACGCGCGCCGAGATCGAGCGTGGCGCCGCGCCGCTCGACGGCAAGGTGCTCGCGTACGTCGCGGACCCGCTCGACGCCGCGTTCCTGCAGATCCAGGGCTCGGGCCGCGTGGAGCTGCCCGACGGCAGCGTCATGCGCGTCGGCTATGCGGACCAGAACGGCCATCCGTTCCGCTTCATCGGCCGCGTGCTGATCGACCGCGGCGAGCTCACGCGCGACACCGCGTCGATGCAGGCGATCAAGGCGTGGGCGCGCCGCAATCCGGACAAGCTCGACGCTCTGCTGGACGAGAATCCGAGCTACGTGTTCTTCCGCGACGTGCCGCCGCCGGCGCCGGGCACGATCGACGCGACGATCGACGGGCCCTACGGCTCGCTGGGCGTGCCGCTCCTCGCGCAGCGCGCGATCGCCGTCGACGCGCGCTCGATCCCGCTCGGCGCGCCAGTGTTCCTCGCGACGACGTTCCCGCTCTCCGACCGCAGGCTGGAGCGGCTCGTGCTCGCGCAGGACACCGGCGGCGCGATCCGCGGCGCCGTGCGCGCCGACTACTTCTGGGGGTTCGGCGACGAGGCTGGACGCGAGGCGGGGCGCATGCGGCAGGACGGCGCGATGTGGCTGCTCTGGCCTCGCGGCCTCACGCCGTCGGCGCCGCGCTGACAGCCGTTTGCGCGCGCGTCCCGTGTTGCGCCTTGCCTGCGGGGCGCAGGCTCAAGGGTTCGGCGGCCGCATCGGGTCGCCGCAAGAACAACCGGAGAGCCCCATGACCGTCGCCCGCATTTCCGAGATCTCGTCGATCAGCAAGAAGAGCTTCGAGGACGCCATCGTCCTCGGCATCGCGCGCGCCAACAAGACGCTGAAGAACGTGAAGGGCGCCTGGGTCAAGGACCAGGAGGTCACGATCGACGGAGGCAAGATCACCGGCTACAAGGTGATTCTGAAGGTGACGTTCGTCCTCACCGAATAGCGCCACACCGCCGCATGGGGCGGGTCAAACCGTAGGAGTAAGCACTTCCTCTGCTTGCTTGTCGGCGTGGTACGACGACCGCACGAGCGCCCCGACCGCGGCGTGCCGGAAGCCCATCGCCGCGGCCTCGCGGCCGTACATCTCGAAAACGTCCGGGTGGACGTAGCGCTCGACCGGCAGGTGGCCGCTCGTCGGCTGCAGGTACTGGCCGATCGTGAGCATGTCGATGCCGTGCGCGCGCATGTCGCGCATGACGCCGAGGATCTCGTCGTCGGTCTCGCCGAGGCCGACCATCAGCCCCGACTTGGTCGGCACGTTGGGCACGCGCGCCTTGAACTCGCGCAACAGCGCGAGCGAGTGCGCGTAATCGGAGCCGGGGCGCGCCCGCTTGTACAGGCGCTGCACCGTCTCGAGGTTGTGGTTCATCACGTCGGGCGGCGCGGCCTCCAGGATCGCGAGCGCGCGCTCCATGCGTCCGCGGAAGTCGGGGACCAGCACCTCGATCTGCGTCCCGGGCGAGCGCTCGCGCACGGCGCGGATGCAGTCGACGAAGTGCTGCGCGCCGCCGTCGCGCAGGTCGTCGCGGTCCACGCTCGTGATGACGACGTATTTCAACCGAAGAGCTTCGATCGTCTTCGCGAGGTTCGCGGGCTCGTCCGGATCGAGCGGCAGCGGGCGGCCGTGGCCGACGTCGCAGAACGGGCAGCGCCGCGTGCAGATGTCGCCCATGATCATGAACGTCGCGGTGCCCTTGCCGAAGCATTCGCCGATGTTCGGGCAGCTCGCTTCCTCGCACACCGTGTGCAGGTTGTGCTCGCGCAGGATCTTCTTGATCTCGTAGAAGCGCGGCGAGCTCGCGGCGCGCACGCGGATCCACTCGGGCTTCTTGAGCGGCGCCTGCGCGACGATCTTGATGGGGATGCGCGAGGTCTTCGACGCACCCTTGTGCTTGACGCCGGCGGCGTTGTCGGCGGGAGGCGGCGCGTCGAGGGTCATGGCGTGGGCGATTGGATCGATCGCACGAGGATCGGCGCGAGCGTCTCGCCGGCCCGTTCCACGCTCATCGGGACGCCGAGGTCGGCGAGCTGCGTGACCTCGAGGCCCGGGAAGCCGCACGGGTCGATGTCCGCGAACGGCCGTAGATCCATCGCGACGTTGACCGCGAGGCCATGGTAGGTGCGCCCGTTGCGCACTTTCAACCCCAGCGCCGCGATCTTCGCCTCGACGCCGTCGCGCGAGACGTACACGCCGGGCGCCGCCGTCTTGCCGTAGGCGGAAATCCCCGACGAATCAAGCCATTGTACCACCGCCTCCTCGAGGCGCCGGACCAGCGCCCGGATGCCGAGCTGCGCGCGCGCGAGGTCGACGAGCACGTACGCGACGAGCTGGCCGGGGCCGTGGTAGGTCACCTGGCCGCCGCGGTCGACCTTGATCACCGGGATCGCGTTGGGACGCCGCAGGTGCTCGCGGCGGCCGGCCAGGCCGAGCGTGTAGATCGGCGCATGCTCGGTCAGCCACACCTCGTCCGGGGTATCGCGCTCGCGCTCGTCGGTGAACTCGCGCATCGCGCGCCAGCACGCCTCGTAGTCGGTCCGACCGAGC
This sequence comes from Casimicrobiaceae bacterium, assembly GCA_036559685.1. Classification (GTDB taxonomy): domain Bacteria; phylum Pseudomonadota; class Gammaproteobacteria; order Burkholderiales; family Casimicrobiaceae; genus VBCG01. Next base: position 4,331 of record DATBSV010000400.1, on the reverse strand, counting down.
GCGCGCACGACGATGCCGCCGGTTTCGCTCATCGCTTGCGCCGAACCCGCGTCGCCGGGCGCTTCGCGCCGCTCGTGCTTCGCCAGAGATCCGCGGTGAAGTCGAACGTCTCGGCACTCACCGCATGCGTGCGCGACCAACGCACGCGCTCGCGCGTGACCGACAGCATCCACGTCTGCTGCTCGAGCGGATCGCGCTTCGCGAAGCCGGCCGGATCGAGCAGCGCTGCGCAGCCGCCGTGCTGCGGGTCGCGGACCGATTCGTAGCGGATCGCCTGCACCGGCACCGCGCGCGCGGCGCGCGCGAGCGCCTGGCACGCGGCGTAGTCGTCGAGGTCGGTCCAGCGCGCGCGGTCGGCGACGAACGGAGCCTTGCGCAAGTCGATCGCCGGCGCCGCGAGCCGCGCGCGGAACACGGTCTGCGGCTTCACCGGCATCGCGTCCAGCGACGGCGAGTCGGCGAGGTGGCGCCAGCGCCAGTAGCCGAGCTCGGCGCATGCGGTGCGGACCTCGTCGGCCGCGTAGAACACACCGGGGTCGTTCGGGCCGCGGAAGCGCGAGCCGTGACGCGGCGGCCGATAGCGAAACGGCGTGTAGAGCAGGTAGTGCAGCCGCGCCGCGGCGGCCGGGCGTCGCGGCTTGCCTTCGTCGACGAGCTCCTCGAGCACCTTCTGCTCGTCGAGCGTGTCGCAGAGCGCCATCGTCGAGGCGACGTGCTGCGCCTCGACGGCGCGCCACACGTCGGCCGCGAAGCGCTTCGCCTCAGACCTGACCTCTTGCGGCGTCCAGGTAGTCGACGACACGGACGAGTCCTTCGATCGAGGTCAGAAGCTCGCGCGGCGCCGCCGCGAGCGCGAGGTTGGGCGCGACGAGCCAGGCGCGCGCCTCCTCGCCGTGGCCCCACAGCGCATCGAGCGAACGGAACAGGCGCACGAACAGGCGCGCGAGCTCCCATTCCTTCGCGCGTGCGGGGTCGAGCAGGTACTTGCCGGCGTGCATGCGCGACACCGACGCCTCGGACAGGCCCAGGATGCCGGCGAGCTCCTTCTGCGTCAGCCCGAGGAACGCGGCGGCGCGCAGGACCGCCTTGGTCAGCACCGCGTCGGCCGAGGCCGCCGCCGCGGGCGGACGGCGGGCGGCGGAAGGGGAAGGACGGTGGGCGGTCACGGGGCTCCGGGGGACGGTTTCCCCGGAAACATTCTAGCCCGAATCTTGCTGCGGAAACAGCGCCGGCGCCGCGCGGGTCAAAGCACCATCGTGACCAGCGGGTGCGAGGTGAGCTCGCGGTAGAGCGCGTCGAGCTGCTCGCGCGAGGTCGCCGTGATCGTCGCCGTGACGGACAGGTACCTGCCTTCGCGCGACGTGCGCATCTCGAGCGTCGCCGCGTCGAAGTCCGGCGCGTGGCGCAGCACCACGTCGACGATCGCCTGCGCGAAGTCGTCGGTGCGGCGTCCCATCACCTTGATCGGGAACGCGGTGGGGAATTCGAGGACGGGGCGGCCTTCCTCGGCCATCAGCGTGTCGAGCGTCTTCATCGCCTGAATGTTGCGCCGATCCGTCGTCGGCGCAAGAGGGGGGAAAAGCGTCCGGCGGAAGCCGGACCCACAAGCCGGTCAGGGGTACATGAAGCGCCGGGTGCGCGGGTGCGGCAGCGCGCCGTCGGGCAGGGGCTTGCCGGCCAGGAGCTGCCACAGCGACAGCCAGCCGCGCGAGAACGCATGCGCCGATCCCGCCATGTAGATGCGCCAGACGCGGAAGCGCTCGTCGCCGGCCTCGCGGCGCGCCGCTTCGGTGTTCGCCTCGAGGCGCTCGGTCCAGTGCCACAGCGTGCGCGCGTAGTGCTCGCGCAGCGCCTCGGCGTCGACCGTCTCGAGCCCCGCGGCGGACATCGCCTCGATCACGCGGTGCACGTGCGTGAGCTCGCCGCCCGGGAACACGTACTCGTCGACGAAGTCGCCGATGCCGCTGCCGAGACTCGCGCCGTGCAGCGCGTTGTGCGTGATGCCGTGGTTCAGCACGAAGCCGCCGGGCTTCAGCACCTTCGCGATCTTGCCGAAGTAGGCCGGGAAGCGCGCGACGCCGACGTGCTCGAACATGCCGACGCTCGCGACCTTGTCGTAGAGCTCGTCCTCGGGGAGGTCGAGGTAATCCTGCAGGCGCACCTCGACCTTGCCTTGCAGGCCGCGCTCGGCGATCGCCTTGGTGACGTGCTCGTGCTGGTTGCGCGACAGCGTGATGCCGGTCGCGTGCACGCCGTACGCCTCGGCCGCGCGCAGGATCAGCGCGCCCCAGCCGCAGCCGATGTCGAGGAAGCGCTCGCCGGGGGCGAGGCGCAGCTTGCGGCAGATGTGGTCGAGCTTCGCGAGCTGCGCGTCCTCGAGCGTCATGTCGTCCCGCTCGAAGTACGCGCACGAGTAGACCATGCGCTCGTCGAGCCAGAGCCGGTAGAACGCGTTGCTGACGTCGTAGTGGTGGCTGATGTTCGCGCGGTTGCTCCGCTGCTGGTGCCGCCACAGCCTCACCTTCGCGCGCACGCTGTCGCGGCCGTGCGCGATGTCGCCGACCAGCGATTCGGCGATCGCGAGCATGCGGCGCGCGCTGCCCGAGAAGTCGATGTCGTTGTGGACGTAGGCGCGCGCGAGCGTTCCCATCGCGGGCGAGGCGAGTGCCCTGAGGCCCGACAGCGTGCGGGCGACGATCTCGACCTCGGGCGCGGGCGACAACGAGACGCGGCCGCCATCGGGCAGCACGAGCGCAATAGGCAGCTCGCGGCCGGAATAGCGGCTCGCAATGATCGATTGCAGCGGCTGGGCCATCGTCGCTTCGATCACCTGGGCTTGGGCGGAAAGTGTACCAAACGCCGGCAAAGTCGACCCCGGGGGGACCTGTCGGACGTTCACCGACTCGTCGACGCCTTCGGAAGTCCCCATGGACAGGTGCGCCGCCCCCGCCTTGGTACCATCGTTCGACGCCCCGGCCCGGCCGGGAACCGCCGATCCAACGACCTTGACCCGCGCCCTGGCGTCCTCGCGCGCCTTCTCCGAGCAGCAATTCCGCGACGCGCTCGCCCAGTTCGCGACCGGCGTCACGGTCGTCTGCGCGCGCCATGGCGACGGCCGCTACGTCGGGTTCACCGCGAACTCGTTCAACTCGGTGTCGCTCGAGCCGCCGCTCATCCTGTGGAGCCTGTCGCGCCGCTCGGTGTCGCTGCCGGCGTTCGAGGCCGCCGAGCGCTACGTCGTCAACGTCCTCTCCGCCGACCAGGTCGAGGTCGCGCGGCGCTTCTCGCGGCCCCACGCGGACCGCTTCGAGGGCGTCGCCTTCACCCTCGGCTGGGCCGGGGCGCCGCTGATCGAAGGCTGCGCGGCGTGGTTCGAGTGCTCGCATCACGCGATGCACCGCGCCGGCGACCACGTGGTGTTCATCGGCGACGTGCGCGCGTGCGCGCGGGCCCACGGCCGCGGGCTCGTGTTCCACGAGCACCGGTACGCGACGACCGAGCCGCTCGACCGGACCTGAAGCGGGGACTAGCCGCGCCGGGCTGCGGCCGGCTTGTGGTTCTGGAACGCCTGGTACATCCGGCGGAACATCGGGCCGGGCCCGCCGCTGCCGAACGGCTTGCCGTCGAGCGTGGAGACCGCGAGCACTTCCTTGGTCGACGACGACAGCCACATCTCGTCGGCCGAGACGGCCTCGTCGCGCGACACCGGCCGGACCTCCATCGGCATGCCGGCCTCGCGCGCGAACTCGTGCGTCGCGTCGTAGGTGATGCCGGGCAGGATCTGGTTGTCCTTCGGCGGCGCGACGATCGTCCCCCCGCGCACGATCAGCACGTTCGACGCGGAGGCTTCGGTCAGGTGGCCGTCGCGGAACATCACGCATTCGACCGCGCCGACGTCGGCCGCGCGCTGGCGCATCAGGACGTTGCCGAGCAGCGACGTCGTCTTCAGGTCGCAGCGGAGCCACCGGTTGTCGTCGGCGGTGACGACCGGCACGCCGAACTCGACCTGGTCGCGCGTCGGCAGCACGAGCGGGTTGCTCATCATGAACACGGTCGGCGCGACGCCCTTCGGGAACGCGTGGTCGCGCTTCGCCACGCCGCGCGTGACCTGGAGATAGATCGACTGGTCTTCGCCGGTGTGGCGAGCGACGATGTCGCTGATCAACCGCGTCCACTCGGCATCGCTCATCGGGTTCGCGAGGCGGATGGCGTCGAGGCTGCGCTGCAGCCGCGCCAGGTGGCCCGCCAGGCGAAACGGCTGGCGGGAGTACGCCGGGATGACCTCGTACACGCCGTCGCCGAAGATGAAGCCGCGGTCGAGCACGGGGACA
>DATBSV010000399.1:0-2834 GCA_036559685.1 Casimicrobiaceae bacterium | reverse complement strand
CATCCGCTGCTGCCCGACGTGCCGACGTTCGAGGAGTCGGGCTACAAAGGCTTCGACGGCGTGCAGTGGTACGGCATCGTCGGGCCGGCGAACCTGCCCGCGCCGATCGTGAAGCGCCTGAACGACGAGATCAACACGCTGCTCGCGCAGCCGGAGCTCCGCGAGCGACTGTCGGGCGAGGCGCTCGAGCCGATGCCGATGTCGCCCGAGCAATTCGGCCAGTACATGCGCGACGACATCGCGCGCTGGTCGAAGATCGCGAAGGAACGCGGCATCGAGCTGACCGACTGATGGCGCACAACACCGACGTCAAGGCGGACGCGCACGCGCCACCGGTCACGAAGGCGCTGGCGCAGTTCGTCGCGACGCATCCGTCGAAAGGCTGGAGCGACGCGGTCGAGCACGAAGCGGTCCGCACGATCGTCAACTGGATCGGTTGCGCGATCGGCGCGGCGAAGCATCCGACCGTCGAGGCGGCGCTCGCCGCCGTCAAGGACCTGGCCCCGTCGCCGCAGTCGACCGTGCTCGGCCGCGCCGACAAGGTCGACATGGCGAGCGCCGCGCTGCTCAACGGCATCACGTCGCACACGTTCGACTTCGACGACACGCATCTCGCGACGATCATCCATCCGGCCGGGCCGGTCGTCTCGGCTGCGCTGGCGCTCGCGGAGCACCGCAAGCTGTCCGGCCGCGCGCTCGTCGACGCGACCGTGCTCGGCGTCGACGTCGCGTGCCGCGTCGGCAACGCGATCTACCCGGACCATTACGACCGTGGCTGGCACATCACCGGATCGACCGGGATGCTGGGCGCGGCCGCCGCATGCTCGCGACTGCTTGGGCTCGACGCGGACAGGACTGCGATGGCGCTCGGCATCGCCGCGTCGCAGCCGATCGGCGTGCGCGAGCAGTTCGGTACGATGACCAAGCCGTTCCATCCCGGCGCCGCGGCGCGCGCGGGCCTCACCTCCGCATTGATGGCGATGCACGGCTACACGGCCTCGCCGCGCGCGCTCGAAGCGCCGCGCGGATTGATGCAGACCTATTCGGCGAAATGCACCTGGAGCGAGCTGACCGACGATCTCGGCAAGCGCTTCGAGATCGAGGCGAACACGTACAAGCCGTTCGCGTGCGGGATCGTCATCCACCCGACCATCGACGGATGCGTGCAACTGCGAGACGCGCACAAGCTGAAGGCGGACGACATCGAACGGGTCGAGCTGCGCGTCCATTCGCTTGTTCTCGAGCTCACCGGCAAGAAGACGCCTAGGCTGGGGCTCGAAGGCAAGTTCAGCGTCTTCCACGCTGCCGCGTGCGGGCTCCTGTTCGGCGCGGCCGGCGAGGACGAGTTCTCCGACGCGACGGTCAGCCGTGCGGACGTGATCGCGCTGCGCGATCGCGTCGTGGCGACGCGCGACGATACGGTCCGCGAGGAGTCCGCCGACGTCACGGTCACGATGCGCGACGGCCGCAAGCACCACGTGTTCGTCGAGCACGCGATCGGCAGCCGCGAGCGGCCGATGAGCGACGGCGACCTCGCGCGCAAGTTCCACGGCCTGGTCGACCCGGTCCTGGGCGCCGAGAAGGCGAAGCGGCTGGTCGATCTCTGCGCCAAGGCCGCGAAGCTCGACGACGTCGGCGTCCTGACGGCTGCCGCGCGGCCCTGACGGGCGGTCGACCGTTCCCGTCGGCGGCGTATCATTGGCTTCACCGCGAGCGGAGCACGACTTCGGCCTCGCGGCACCATCCCGGGAGGAGAGTCATGGCCAAGAAAGGCGCAAACGACGGCGTCTACCGTGTCATCGACGTGATCGGCACGAGCCCGACATCGTGGGAGGACGCGGCGAAGCGTGCGGTGGCGGTGGCGAGCAAATCGCTTCGCGACCTGCGCATCGCGGAAGTCACGAAGCTCGACGTCAAGATCGAGGGCGGCAAGGTCTCTTATCGCGCGCGCATGCAGCTCTCGTTCAAGTACGAGTCCTGACGCGCTGTCGCCAGGGGTCAGCTTCCGAACGCCGATTCGCAGCCTGACCCCTGTCTATTTCGGGACGGTGACGCCCTCGACGCGGTGCCGCTCGAGCGCGCGCTGCACGAAGCCCGAGCGCTTCATGTCCTCGACGAATGCCGCGACGTAGCGCGCGCCCGCCTCCCGCGCCTTCGGCGTCCCCATCGCCTGGCGGATCGCCATGAAGCGGCCGTCGAGCAGGCGGACGTTGGGCACGCGCTTGGCGTCGGCCTCGAGCTGCTGGCGCACGCCGGCGGCGACTTCATATCGACCGGTGACCATCACGTCGACGACGGCCGGCGACGTCGGCGCGCGCACGATCGTCGCGGCCTTGATCTCGCGCGTCAGGTACAGGTCGTAGGCGCTGCCGCGTCCGACGACGACGCGGGTCCCGGCGCGGTCGACCTCCGCGTTGGCGCGGATCGGCGAGTCGCGCGGCACGAGGTAGGCCCCTTCGATCTCGATGTACGCGGGCGAGAACGCGATCTCGATCGCACGCGCCGGATCGTCCGCGAGGAACGCGACGTCCCACGCGCCGCCCTTCAGCGCGTCGAACACGCGGCCCGCGGCGTCGTAGGTGACGAGCTGCACCGGAACGTTCAGCCGCCGCCCGAGCTCCTGCGCGAGGTCGACCGACACGCCCCGCGGCTCGCCGGTCGACGGGTCCTTCGTCGCGAGCACCGGGTTGCCGTAGTTGATCGCCGCGCGGAGCTTGCCGGTCGGCGCGAGCTCCGCGATGGCTGCCGCCGGGGCAGGGGCGGGAGGGGTGGGCGACATGGCGCAGGCGCCGAGCAGTGCGACGGTCGTAAGCATGGTGACACGCTTCATTCAC
>DATBSV010000398.1:0-12891 GCA_036559685.1 Casimicrobiaceae bacterium | reverse complement strand
GTCCTGCGCCGGGAACGCCTGGTTCCAGCGCGTGAGCCACGCGACGATGCGCCGGTGGTCGGGCCGGTCGTCGAGCAGCTTGTACGGATCGTCGTAGTAGCCGTGGCCGCGCGAGTACGTCAGGTTCGACTGGACGATCGCGTTCGGATTGATCGCCTGCGTGATGCCGAACAGGAAGTCGAGCGTGTGCTTCTTCTCGTCGATCGCGACGTCGTTGTTCGAGTTGATGCGATCGGACGTGCCGGCGAATGAGAATGCAAACGTAGTGTTGCGGTCCTCGGTCCACCAGCGCAGGTCGAGCGATGCCGCCTTCGACAGGTAGTCGCGCTCGGTCGAGCCCGCGAGGCCGACGCCGATCGCATAGCGGTCGAAGTACCGCGTGAGCTTCGCGTCGCCGGCGGTCCGGTAATCCTTCACGCCCTCGCCCGACGAGCCCGACAGCGTGTTGTAGAAGCGCGGCGACGCGCCCGACATGCCGTCGTACACCAGGCTGCCTTCCGCCACCCAGCTTCCCCCGAACGGCTTCATCGCGAAGAACGACGGGCTCTTGACGCGCATCCGGTCGGCGCCGGGCTGCCAGTCGCGGTAGTCGAGGTAGCGCACCGAGAACACGCCCTCGTCGGGGATCGACTGCGCACTAGCGTGCGGCGAAACCCCTGGCAGCGCCAAGGCTGCCGTCATCAAGGCGCCAAGCGAACCTCTTTCAGTTGCAGCCACAGCCGCCACCGCCGACGCCGTAGCCGCCGCTCGCGGCTTCCTTGCTCTGGTAGACGTGCTCCTGGTACTTCGCCTCGAGCCGCTCGGCGGGCGCTTCGTACTGCATCGAAGGCTTGGCGAGCTCGCCCTTCTCCCACGCCTTCGGCGGCGCGAACGCGCACGCGCCCAGCGCGAGCGACAGCGCGAGCGTCGCAACCCAACGGGACACGGGCATCACTTCGGCGCCCGCCGGGCCGTCCCAAGGGCGCCGCGCCCCCTCGGGGGGAGGCGTGCGCAGCGCGCTTCGGGGGGATGTCACCTACTGTCGAGCGCGGACTTGATGCGCGCTTCCCACGCGGCCTTCGCGTCGTCGCGGAAGCCATTGTCGACCGCGACGATGCGCCCCGCGCGGTCGACGAGGTACGACGTCGGCATGCCCTTGACGTCGTAACTCGACGCGACGGCGCCGGCCGGGTCGTAGACGATCGTGAACGCGCCCGGCGTCGCAGCGAGGAACTTCGCCGCATCCTCGCGCTTCTTGTCGACGTTGATCGCGACGACCGTCAGGCCGCCGTCACCGTACTTCTTCTGCATCTCGCCCATCCACGGGAACGAGCGCTTGCACGGACCGCACCACGACGCCCAGAAGTCGACGTACACGACGCGGCCCTTGAGCTTGTCGAGCGCGACCGGCGCCCCGCCGGCGTCCGGCAGCGTGAATGCCGGCGCGGGCTCACCTGCGGCCGCAGCGAGCGCCGGCGCGGGCGCGAGCAGGGCGGCCAGGGCAAGCGCGGCGAGGGACATGGAGCGCATGACCGCGATTATGCCATTGTCATTGCATCGCGCCAATCCGCGCGGGCTAGGCGTTGAGCTTGTCGATCAGCGCGGCGAGCTTCTCCGGCGCGTCGGTGCGCTTGATCCGGTCGACGATCGGCTTGATCGCCGCGACGTCGGAGCTGAGCACGCGCTGCTTCACCGTCGGCACGTGCGCGGGATGCATCGAGTAATCGCGCAGGCCGAGACCCAGGAGCAGGCGCGTCATCGCGACCTCGCCCGCCATCTCGCCGCACACCGCGATCGGGACCTTCGCCTTGTTCGCGCCGCCGATCGCGAGCGCTAGCAGCTTGATGATCGCCGGGTGCAGCGGGTCGTAGAGATGCGATACCGCCTCGTCTGAGCGGTCGACCGCGAGCGTGTACTGGATGAGGTCGTTGGTGCCGATCGACAGGAAGTCGAGTCGCTCGAGGAAGCCGCCCATCGCGAGCACCGCGGCGGGAATCTCGATCATGCCGCCGACCGGGACCTTCTCGTCGAACGGCTCGCCCTGCTCGCGCAAGCTCTCCTTGGCTTGCTCGATCATCGCGATCGTCTGGTCGATCTCGGAGACCGAGGAGAGCATCGGGATCAGGATGCGCACCTTGCCGTAGTGCGACGCGCGCAGGATCGCGCGGAGCTGCGTCATGAAGAGCCGGGGCTCGGCGAGGCAGAAGCGCACGGCGCGGAGACCGAGCGCCGGGTTGGGCGCGACGCGCGCGAGCCCGTCGAGATCCTCTTTCTGCTTGTCGGCGCCGAGGTCGAACGTACGGATCGTGAGCGGCTTGCCCGAGAGCCCGGCCGCGACCGCGCGGTACGCCTCGAACTGCTCGTCCTCGGTCGGCAACCCGGCACGGTTCAGGAACAGGAACTCCGAGCGGAACAGGCCGACGCCGTTCGCGCCGCTGTCGAGGACCTGCGCCAAGTCGCCGGGCAGCTCGATGTTCGTGTTCAGCACGACGCGATGTCCGTCGAGCGTCTCGGCCGGCTTGCCGCGCAGGCGCTTGAGCTTCTGGCGCGCGAGCTCGAACTCGCTCTGCTTCAGCCGGTACTCGGCGAGCACCGCGCGATCCGGATTGACGATGACGACGTGGCTGCTGCCGTCGACGATCAGCATCTCGCCGTCGCGGATCATCTGCCGCGCGTTGTGCGTGGCGACGACGGCCGGGACCGACAGGCTGCGCGCGACGATCGCCGTGTGCGAGGTCACGCCGCCGAGGTCGGTCAGGAACGCGGCGAAGTGGTGCGTCTTGAACTGGATCACGTCGGCGGGCGAGAGGTCGTGCGCGACGAGGATCGTGCGTTCCTCGGCGACCGAGCTCGGCAGCGAGCCGGGCTTGCCCATCAGGCGCTTGAGCACGCGCTCGACCACCTGCACGACGTCGTTCTTGCGCTCGCGGAGGTACGCGTCCTCGATCTGGTCGAACTGGTCGATCAGGACGTTCATCTGCTGCACGAGCGCCCACTCGGCGTTGCAGCGCTGCTCGGCGATGATGCGCTTCGGCGCCTCGGCGAGCGTCGGATCGTTCAGGATCATCCAGTGCACGTCGAGGAACGCGCCGAACTCGCCGGGCAGCTCGCCGTCGCGCATCATCGTGCCGTGCAGCGTGGTCAGCTCCTTCTGCACCTCGTCGACCGCGAAGTCGAGTCGCGCGATCTCCTGGTCGACGCGGTTCGCCGGGACCGTGTAATGCGCGACCTCCAGCGTCGCGTGCGAGATGAGCTGCGCGCGGCCGATCGCGATCCCGGCGGATACGCCGATACCATGCAGCGCGAAGGTGATCACCGGGCGTCCCCGAAGTGCCGGGCGCCGCGCGTCTTCAGCGGCGCTCTCCCGGCGCGACCAGCGCCGCCGCAACGGCCTCGATCGCAGCCAGCTCGTCCGGCCCCTCGATCTCGAGGCGCACGGTCGTTCCCATCGCCGCGGCGAGCATCATCACCGCCATGATGCTGCGTGCGCTCGCGCGCCGCTCGCCGACGGTGAGCACGATGCGGCTCTTGAAGCGGCCGGCGACCTTGACGACGCGCGCGGCGACGCGCGCGTGCAAACCCTGGGTGTTGCGCAAGCGAATCTCGCGAACCTGCATCGGGTACCTCCTCGCGTGATGGACATGCCGCCGCGGCGCATCGTGGACCGCGGATTAGGTATCGATCCATCTTCGCCCACAAGAGTTCCATCCGGATGACACCCGGCTTCCGCCGGTCCGACATGCGCACGTCGCCGCGGGGCGACAACGTGAGCGTTTACTGTCCTTCGCCGAAGCAATCGGCGACGAGCGCGCACAGCGCGTTCATCGCCTCGTCCTCGTCGGGTCCCGAGGTCTCGAACGTCACCTTCGCGCCCTTGCCCGCGGCCAGCATCATCACGCCCATGATGCTCTTCGCGTTCACGCGACGACCGTTCCGCGCGATGTGCACGTCGCTCTGGTAGCGCGACGCGACCTGGGTGAGCTTGGCGGACGCGCGGGCGTGGAGGCCCAGCTTGTTGACGATCTCAACCTCGCGTAGCGGCATAGGCGGGGTCGATCGCGATGTGGACGACGCCCTCGCAGCCGCCGGAGATCGCCTTCCTGATCATCGTGTCCATGCCCTTCGCGCGGTAGGTGAACGCGCGCACCAGCATCGGCATGTTGACGCCGGCCACGCCTTCGACGCGGCCCGGCGACAGGAGCTTGTTGGCGAGGTTCGCCGGCGTCGCGCCGTAGAGGTCGGTGAAGACCAGCACGCCCTCGCCGGTGTCGAGGCGCGCGATGGCCGCTCGCGCGGTGGGCAGGAGGTCGAACGGATCGTCGGTCGAGCGGACCGACATCGTCTCGAATTGCGGCGGCCGCGACCCCAGCACGTGGGTGAGCGCCCGGGCGAAGCTGTCGGGCAGCGTGTCGTGGGCGACGATCAGGATGCCGATCATTGCGGGCGCCTCCCCGCGCCCCGGACAGCGCGCGAGGCGCTAAGGGGATCGTAGCACGCCCGTCGCGCGGCCTTTCCAGCGCGCGGCCCGCCTGCCGGCGAGGCGGGCCGCGTGTATGACGGGTCAGCCCTGGCGGTCGCGTCCCTTGCGCTCGTCGCGCTCGTCGCGCTTGCGCTCGTCGTCGGTTCGATCGGAGCGGGCCTGGTCCGGACCCTTGCCTTGCGCCTGTTGCGGCTGCGAAGGTTGAGCCGGCTTCGGTTGCGGCTGCGCCTTCTCTGGCTGCGGCTGCGCCTTCTCTGGCTGCGGCTGCGCCTTCTCTGGCTGCGGCTGCGCCTGCTGCGGCGGCTCGCGACGCGCCTGGGCCTGCTGTTGGGCACGCTGCTGCTCGCGTTGCTGCGCTTCGTGCTGCTGGGCCTGGGTCGTCCGCTCCTGCGCCTCCCGTTGCTGCGTCTGGCGCTGCTGCGCTTCGCGTTGTTGAGCGTCGCGTTGCTGAGCCGCACGCTCCTGGCCCTCGCGTTGTTGCGATTGACGCTGCTGGGCCTCGCGCTGCTGGGCCTCGCGCTGCTGCGCTTCGCGTTGCTGCGTTTCGCGCTGCTGAGCTGCACGATCCTGCGCTTCGCGTTGCTGCGACTGGCGCTGCTGGGCCTCGCGCTGTTGCGCTTCGCGCTGCTGCGTTTCGCGTTGCTGCGCTTCCCGCTGCTGGCCTTCGCGTTGCTGGGCCGCGCGGTCCTGCGCTTCGCGCTGCTGGCCCTGGCGCTGCTGGGCTTCGCGTTGCTGCGAATCACGCTGCTGGGCTTCACGCTGCTGCGCTTCGCGATCGTTGCCCGGCGCGGTTCGCGCGGTCGGCGGCGTGCCGGCCTGGGGCGTCGCGGGTTGCGCTTCCTGCGGGCCGCGGCCTTGCTGCGCCTGGCCCTGCCCCGCGCCACGGTCGCGAGCCTGCCGCGATTCCGCCGGCGCCGGCTTGATGACCCGAACGTCACGTCCGGTCGACGCTGCGGCGTTGGCGGCGGGCGCCGCGCCCGGCTGCGGCGTCGTTTGCGCCGTGCGATTCGGCGCCTCGCGGCGATCGTCGCGCAACGGCTTCACTTCGAACGGCTTGCCTTGCGCCTGCTGCGCTTCCTGCACGCGCTGCTCGAACCGTGGCGGGGCGGCGGCCGGCGCATTGACGGCGACGACCGGCTTGTTCGCGCGATCGGCGCGCGGAGCGCGATCGGTGCGGCCCGGATGACCCACGAGGCTCGCCCGTTCGGGCGCCGCGGGGGCGGCCGAGATGATGTTCGCGCTCGCGACACGCTGCGGCGACACCGCGACGGCCGCCTGGCGCACCGGTTGCGCGGAGACGAACGCCTGGCGCGGCACCATCGTCGCGACGTTGTCGCGGTCGCGGTGGGCATAGCGGATGTTGGTGACGTTGGTGATGTTGACGTTCGTGATGTTGACGACCTGGTTCAGCACGACCGGGTCGCGCACGTAGGCAACGTTCACGCTGCGGCGGTACGCCGGCGACGCCGTGTACCAGGGGATGTACGGATCGCGGTAGCCGAGCGGGAACCAGCCGACCGCCGGGCCCGCGCCGACCGTCACCGAGACACCGAAGTTGTCGCCGCCGAAGAACGCGACCAGCGCCGGCGCGTACACCGGCGTCTGCACACGCTCGCCCGGCCACCAGCCCCAGCGATTGTTCACCTGCACCCAACGGCCATAGTGGAACGGCGCGAAGCCCCAAGGCGCGTTGTCGACCCAGGTCCAGCCCCACGGCTCGACCCACACCCAGCGGCCGTCGCGGTACGGCACCCAGTCGGTGGCGACCTGGCGCGGGAACCACACGTTCCCGTACTCGGCGGCGGGCTGCCACGCGCCGTAGCTGTCGAGGTCCTCGTAGCCGGTCATCTCGGCCGAGACGTAGCGCGGCTCGCGCCAGCGTACGTCGCGCGTGTAGGCGAAGTTGTCGAACGCGTCGCGCGCGGCCGCGCGGCCGATCGTGTAGTAACGGCCGTCCGCGTCGATGCGCGTGGTCTCGCCGCTCGCGAGGTCGAAGCTCTCGGAGGGCGTGTAGACATTCGCGCGCCCCGAGCGCACCGCGATGAACGTGCGTCCGGTCGACGCGTCGACGTCGACGCGCACGTCCGCGGCGCCGGTCACCACGACCGCAGCGGCGGGCGTGTCGATCTCGGCGTTGCCGCCATTGCCGCCGCGCGTGCGCACTTGCGCGCGGCCCTGGTCGATCGACACCTGCAGCATGCGATCGTTGATGTCGAGCACGTCGAGCGACGTGCCGCCATCGATCCGCAGGGCGGTCGAGCCGAGGCGCAGCTCGGCGCGCGCGCCGGTATCCGCCCACAGGCGGTCTCCGACGGTCAGCGGCCGGTTGACGAAGGCCTCGCCCCATTCGTCGGGCAGGCCGGCGGGCGCCAGCGACACCGCGCCCGAGACGTAGTTGAGTCGCGCAGCGCGCGAAGGCGGATCGGCCCACGCAGCGGGCGCGACGAGCACGACGACGGCGGCGAGGACCATGAGGCCCAGGCTGATGCCGCGATCGGCGAAGAATCGACGTGTGTTCATGGCTCCCTCGGATCCGTTCGGATTCAGGACACAGGTACAACGTGCATCCTGCTCCGCGCGACGACACCTGGCGACCCGTCGCCGAGCGCGGTCATCCGACGCGCGCACGCGCGTCTCCCACAAGCGCTCGCAGCGGGAAACCGGCGCGCGCGCGCCGCGAGCCGCCCGCCGCGGGAGCGGCGTCGACAAGCATTTAGGTCGTTGTCCGACACGCCGTCCGACGGACGGCGTGGTCCGATTCAGGCGCGCACGGCGCGTGCGAGCGCGTCGACGAACATCCCGGCGACGTCGAAGCCGGCCTGCTGCGTGATCTCGACGAAGCAGGTCGGGCTGGTGACGTTCACTTCGGTCAGATAGTCGCCGATCACGTCGAGCCCGACGACGAGAAGGCCTTCCTTCCACAGCGCGGGCCCGAGAGCGCGCGCAATCGCGAGGTCGCGCGGCGTCAGCGGCCGCGCCACGCCGCGGCCGCCCGCGGCGAGGTTGCCGCGCGTCTCGCCGGGCTTCGGGATGCGCGCGAGCGCGAACGGCACCGGCTCGCCCGCGATCAGGATCACGCGCTTGTCGCCGTCGGCGATCTCGGCGATATAGCGCTGCGCCATCATCGTGCGCAATCCGAGCTGCCCGACCGTCTCGACGATCGCGTTGCGGTTCGGGTCGTCGGCGCGCACGCGGAACACGCCGGTGCCGCCCATGCCGTCGAGCGGCTTGACGATCGCGTCGCGGTGCTCGTCGATGAACGCGTGGACGAGCGCGGCGTCGCGCGTGACCAGCGTCGGCACGACGAACTCGGGGAACTTCGCGATCGCCATTTTCTCGTTGTGGTCGCGGATCGCGCGCGGCGCGTTGTACACGCGCGCGCCCTCGGCTTCGGCGCGCTCGAGCAGGTAGGTCGAGTAGACGTACTCGAGGTCGAACGGCGGATCCTTGCGCATGATCACCGCGTCGAAGTCCGCGAGCCGCCGGCGACGCGGCTCGGCCGCGCGATACCAGTCGTGGTCGTCGTCGAGGAGCTCGAGCTCGCGCGCCAGCCCGTCGGTGGTCCCCGCCGACCATGCGAGATCGCTCTGCAGCATCGCGTGGACGCGATGGCCGCGCCGCGCGAGCGCCCGCATCATCGCGACGCTCGAATCCTTGTACGCCTTCAGCTCGTCGAGCGGGTCGACGACGAAGGCGACGTCCATCGCGGCCTGGCCGGGCATAGGTCGCGGATTCTACGCGGCGAGCTCGGCGAGCCGGCGCTGGACCGCGAGCACGTCGCCCGCGGAGGCGACCCTGGCCGCGTACCAGTGCGGCGCGCCGCGCACGCCGGTCAGCGCCGGGTACTTGGCGCGGAACCGGCCTGCCTGGCGCTCCCAATCGCGGTCGAACCGTCCCTTCGACGCATGGACGAGCCCCAGGTCGCACGCGACGGCGAGCCGGTGGCCGGCGAGGTACGCGCGATAGCTGAAGTCGAGATCGTAGAGGTGGAAGCCGTCGAACGTCGCCGCGTCGAAGTCGATCTCGTCCGTGAGCTCGCGCCGGCACGCCATCAGCACGCCGTCGATCGCCTGCATTCCGCCGACTGCCGGCGTGGCGAGGCTCGAGAACGCGAGCTCGTAGTCGGCCTCTCCCGGCAGCCGGTGCGTCATCCACCCGTGGATGTGGGGATGGCCCGACCAGAACACCGCGGGCCCGGTCACCAGCGTCGTGCCGGCGACGCCGACCAGGTCATGTGCGGTCAGGTGCCGCGCGAGCCGGTCGGCGGCGTCGGGGGCGATGAGGTCGATGTCGTCGTGGCACAGCACGACCGCCTCGCCGGTGACGCGCGCGAGGCCGCGCGTGTAGCCGTCGCACAGCGAGTCGGCGTCGTTGATGCGGATCAGCTCGTGGTCGTGCTTCGCGAAACGCGCCTCGATCATCCGCGACACCGCCGCGAATTTCTTCGGGTCGATGCTGCAGATCACGAACGAGAACGAGCGCGGCGGCGCGCGCTCGCCTGCCGGCGCGAGCGGCAGCGGTGCGCGGGCGTTCGCCCGTTCCGCTGCCGCGAGGTCGACGAGCGCCTGCATCGCGTCGAACGCGTCCGGATCGCCGCGCGCGATCTTCGCAAGCGCGCGGGCCGCGCCACCGATGTCGCCGGCGTCCCGCAGCGCCTTCGCGAGCGCCATCGCGTGCGTCCCGAGTGCCGAGGCGTCCTCTGCCGCCCGCCGCCAGGCGTCGAGCGCCTTGGGCGCGTCGCCGGCGGCGTGCCACGCCTTGCCGGCGTTGAACGCGCACGTCGCGCCGCCCCCCAGCGCCTCAGCCGCTTCGTAGTTCCGTGCCGCGTCCGCCGCATCGCCGAGCCGCGCGGCGGCCTGGCCCGCGAGCTGGTGCGCCTGCGCCGATCCAGGCTCGGCCGCGATCCAGTCGCGCGCGGCGTCGCGCGCGTCGGCGTAGCGCCGCTCGCGCCACGCGGCGAGTCCGCGATCGCGCGGAGTCAAGCCTGGGTGAGCCACGCAGCCGCGGCGTCGACCTCGGCGTAGGCGAAGTGACGCACCTCCGCGTGGACGAACAGCTTCGCGATCTGCGGCGCGATCGTCAGGAACGCGCTGTCGCTGCAGATGGCCACGCGACGGATCTTCCGGACGTGCGTGCGCACGAAGCCGACGTGCCCGAGGAACGCCGCGAAGTCGTCCCAGCCCGGGAAGGCCTTCGCATGGACGAGCACGCCGCGGAGCTCGCCGTGGTCGGCGATCCACGGGTCGACCTCGGCGGCCACCGTCGCGAAATCGTCGGCGGAAAGCGGCCCCGACGGCGCAAGCGTCAGGATGCCGGTGGCGCGGTCGAGTTGGTGGGCGAGCATGGCCAAAGGTCCAGTCTGCCCCGACTCGGGAGCGCCGTCTACAATCGGCGGCGTGGGTTCCCGATACGCCGTCGACGCCGATATCGCAGGGGCGTCGACGCTCCCCGCCGCCTTCTACCGTGACGCCGACGCGTGGGAAGCGACGCGCGAGCGCGTGTTCGCGCGGAGCTGGCAGTGGCTGGGCGACGTCGCCGACGTCGCCGCGCCGGCGACGCTGTCGCCCAGGACGCTGCTGCCGGGCCTGCTCGACGAGCCGCTGCTGCTCGCTCGCGATGCCGGGCGCGAGCTGCGCTGCCTGTCGAACGTCTGCACGCACCGCGGCAACCTGCTCGTTCGCGAGCCCTGCGGCGCCGACCAGATCCGCTGCGGCTACCATTCGCGCCGCTTCGACCTGGCCGGGCGCATGACCTTCATGCCCGAGTTCGCCGGCGCGAAGCATTTTCCTTCGCCGGCCGACGACCTGCCGCGCGTCGCGTTCCACGAGTGGGCCGGTCTCGCGTTCGCGTCGCTCGACGCGGCCGCCCCGTTCGACGCGTTCATCGGCGACGCCGCCGCGGGGCTCGGCGCGATGCCGCTGGACGCGCTGGTCCACGATCCGTCGCGCGACCGCGATTACGACGTCGCGGCGCACTGGGCGCTGTACGTCGAGAACTACCTCGAGGGGTTCCACATCCCGTTCGTGCACCGCGCGCTCAACGACACGGTCGACTACGGCAGTTATGCGACGACGCTGCACGCGCTTTCCAACGTGCAGGTCGCGCTCGCGCGCGACGGGACGGACGCGTTCGCGCCCGCCCGGCCCGGCGCGGCCGCGGTCGCCGCGTATTACTGGTGGGTGTTCCCGAACCTGATGGTCAACGCGTATCCGTGGGGGCTGTCGGTGAATCACGTAAGACCGTTGGCGCCCGGCCGCACGCGCATCGCGTTCCGCAGCTACGTGTGGGATCCGTCGCGCCTCGATCGCGGCGCCGGCGGCGCGCTCGACCGCGTCGAGCTCGAGGACGAGGCGATCGTCGAGGCGGTGCAGCATGGCGTGCGCGCGCGGCTCTATCGCGCGGGACGCTATTCGCCGACGCGCGAGCAGGGCGTCCACCACTTCCACCGGCTGTTGTGCGCGTTCCTCGCGACGCCGCCAGGCGACGCGCTTCCATGACCCTCGGCGGTGAAGTCCTGACCGCGCGCGCGCGCGAAACGCTCCGTCGCGTCTTCGGCCACGCGGAGTTCCGCGACGCGCAGGAGGACATCGTCACCCATGTCGCCGCGGGCGGCGATGCGCTGGTGCTGATGCCGACCGGCGCGGGAAAGAGCGTGTGCTACCAGGTGCCGGCGCTATTGCGCGACGGCTGCGCGGTCGTCGTCTCGCCGCTCATCGCGCTGATGGCCGACCAGGTCGCTGCGCTCGGCCAGTCCGGCGTGCGCGCTGCGTATCTCAATTCGTCGCTCGACGCGCGGGCGGCGGTTGCGGTCGAGCGGGCGTTCGCCGCCGGCGAGCTCGACCTCCTCTACGTCGCGCCCGAGCGGTTGCTGATGCCGCGCTGCCTCGACCTCGTCGACCGCTCGCGCGTCGCGCTGTTCGCGATCGACGAGGCGCACTGCGTGTCGCAGTGGGGACACGACTTCCGGCCCGAGTACCTGCAGCTGTCGATCCTGCACGAGCGCTGGCCGGACGTGCCGCGCATCGCGCTGACCGCGACTGCGGATCCGTTGACGCGCGGCGAGATCATCGAGCGCCTCGCGCTCGCCGACGCGCGCGTGTTCGTGTCGAGCTTCGACCGGCCGAACATCCGCTACACCATCGTGGATAAAGAGGATCCGCGCCCGCAGCTCCTCGCGTTCGTGCGCGACGAGCATCCCGGCGACGCCGGCATCGTCTATTGCCTGACGCGACGCAAGGTCGACGAGACCGCCGCGTGGCTCGCGTCGAAGGGCATCGACGCGCTGCCCTACCACGCCGGCATGGAGACGGCCGATCGCACGGCGACGCAGACGCGCTTCCAGCGCGACGACGGCGTGGTCGTCGTCGCGACGATCGCGTTCGGCATGGGCATCGACAAGCCCGACGTGCGCTTCGTCGCGCATCTCGACCTGCCGAAGAGCATCGAAGGCTACTACCAGGAGACCGGCCGTGCCGGCCGCGACGGGCTGCCCGCCGACGCGTGGATGACCTACGGCCTGGCCGACGTCGTCCAGCAGCGGCGGCTGATCGACCTGTCCGAGGCGAGCGAGGCGTTCAAGCGCGTCTCGGGCGCGAAGCTCGACGCGCTGCTCGGGCTCGCCGAGACGGCCGGCTGCCGCCGCGTTCGCTTGCTCGGGTATTTCGGCGAGTCGAGCGCGCCGTGCGGCAACTGCGACAACTGCCTGTTCCCGCCGCAGACCTTCGACGCGACCGACGCGGCGCGCCAGGCGCTATCGGCGATCTTCCGCACCGGTCAGCGCTTCGGCGCCGCCTACGTCATCGACGTGCTGCGCGGCGAGCGCAACGAGCGCACGGAGCGGAACGGCCACGATCAGTTGGCCGTGTTCGGCCTGGGCGCTGCGCTGGACGCGACGGCGTGGCGCGGCGTCTTTCGCCAGCTCGTCGCGCAGGGCCTCGCGAGCGTCGACCACGAGGCGCACGGCGCGCTGAAGCTCGCGGAGCCCAGCCGCGCGGTGCTGCGCGGCGAGGCCACGGTCGCGATGCGCCGGACGGTCGCGCGGCCCGCGAAGGCGCCGCGCGTGCGCGGCGAGGCCGCGACGCTCGACGCGGGTTCGCGCGGGCTGTTCGACGCGTTGCGCGGCTGGCGCCTCGAGCAGGCGCGCACGCAAGGCGTGCCGGCCTACGTCGTCCTGCACGACCGCACGCTCGCGGCGATCGCGCAGACGCGGCCGGCGACGCTCGACGCGCTCGCGCGCATCGACGGCATCGGCGCCGCGAAGCTCGAGCGCTACGGCGAAGCGATCGTCACGCTTACCCGCGCCACGGCCGGCGCGCCGAGCGCCTAGTTGCCGGTCAGCGCGAAGTGCGCCGGCGTGCGCCGGCGTCGACGTGACGCGACTTCGGCTTGCCGTGGCTTGCGGGACGTCCCTGGCCGCGCGGCGCGCCCGGCGT
>DATBSV010000397.1:0-3402 GCA_036559685.1 Casimicrobiaceae bacterium | reverse complement strand
CGGCGTCGACAGCTTCCCGCTGCTCGCCGTGCCGTTCTTCATCCTCGCCGGCAACCTGATGAACAACGCCGGCATCACCAACCGGATCTACAACTTCGCGCTCGCGCTGGTCGGCTGGATGAAGGGCGGCCTCGGGCACGTGAACATCATCGGCTCGGTGATCTTCGCCGGCATGTCGGGCACCGCGATCGCGGACGCCGCCGGCCTCGGCACGATCGAGATCAAGGCGATGCGCGACCACGGCTACAGCAAGGAGTTCGCCGTCGGCGTGACCGCCGCGTCGGCGACGCTCGGGCCGATCATCCCGCCGTCGCTGCCGTTCGTGATCTACGGCATGGTCGCCAACGCGTCGATCGGCCAGCTGTTCCTCGCCGGCATCCTGCCGGGCCTCGTGATGACGGCGATGATGATGGTGACCGTCGCCTACTTCGCGCACAAGAACAACTGGGGCGCCGACATCAAGTTCCAGTGGTCGCGCGTCGCCAAGGCCGGCGTCGAGCTCCTGATCGTCATCGCGTGGCCGTTCTCGATCTGGTTGCTGATCCAGGCCGGGCTCAATGCCGCCGTGGCGGTCGTCGTTTCGATGGTCGTCCTGTTCGCGGCCGACTGGAAGTTCAAGTTCGAGGCGGTCCTGCCGATCATCACGCCGGTTCTCCTGATCGGCGGCATGGTCACCGGCCTCTTCACGCCGACCGAAGGTGCCGTCGCCGCGTCGATCTGGGCGCTGTTCCTCGGCGTCGTGTGGTACCGGACGCTGTCGTTCAAGATGCTGATCAAGGTCTCGATGGATACGATCGAGACCACGTCTACCGTGCTGTTCATCGTCGCGGCGGCGTCGATCTTCGGCTGGCTCCTGACCGCCACGCGCGTGACCGACGCGGTCACGGCCTGGACGCTGTCGTTCACGCACACGCCGTGGGTTTTCCTGCTGCTGGTCAACCTGCTGCTGCTGTTCATCGGATGCTTCCTCGAGCCGACGGCGGCGATCCTGATCGCGATCCCGGTGCTGATGCCGGTCGTGCTGCAGCTCGGCATCGACCCGGTGCATTTCGGGCTGATCGTCGTGCTGAACCTGATGATCGGATTGCTCCATCCACCGATGGGAATCGTGCTGTTCGTCCTCGCGAGAGTCGCAGGGATGTCGCTCGAGCGCACGACCATGGCGATCCTCCCGTGGCTCGTGCCGTTGCTCCTGAGCCTGGCCTTGATCACCTACGTGCCGATCGTCTCGCTCTGGCTGCCGACGCTGGTGTACCGCTAGGAACGACCGGGTGCCGAAGATCGAGCGCGTCGAGATCCTGCAGGTCGACCTTTCGCCGAAGGTCGTCCGCACCGACGCGATCCAGTCGTTCGTGAAGCAGGAGACGCCGATCGTGCGCATCACCTGCGACGACGGCGCGGCCGGCACCGGTTACACGTACACGATCGGCACGGGCGGCTCGTCGGTGGTCGCGCTGCTGCGCGACCATCTCGCCCCGCGGCTCATCGGGCGCGACCCCGCCGAGATCGAGCGGCTGTGGAAGGATCTGTTCTTCCATACGCATGCCACGGCGGTCGGCGCGATCACCAGCCTCGCGCTCGCGGCGATCGACACGGCGCTGTGGGATATCAAGTGCCGGCGCGCGGGCGAGCCGCTGTGGAAGTGCGCCGGCGGCGCGAAGGCTGCGATTCCCGTCTACACGACCGAGGGCGGTTGGCTCCACCATTCGATGGCGCAGATCGTCGACGAGGCGAAGGCCGCGAAGGCCGAGGGCTTCAAGGGCGCCAAGTTCAAGGTGGGCAAGCCCTCGATCGCCGAGGACGTGCGCCGCCTCGCCGCCGTGCGCGAGGCGGTCGGCGACGACTTCGAGGTGATGATCGACGCGAACCAGGCGTTCACGGTGTCCGAGGCGCTGCGTCGCGCCCACGCCTACGCGCCGCTCGGCCTCGCGTGGTTCGAGGAGCCGCTGCCGGCCGAGGACCTCGCGGGCCACGTCGAGCTCGCCAGGAAGGCGACGATGCCGGTCGCCGTCGGCGAGTCGATCTACCATCCGTCCCACTTTCGCGAGTACCTCGAGCGCGATGCGTGCTCGATCGTGCAGGTCGATTGCGCGCGCATCGGCGGCATCACGCCGTGGCTCAAGGTCGCGCACCTCGCGGAGGCTTTCAACGTCGCCGTCTGCCCTCATTTCCTGATGGAGCTGCACGTGTCGCTCGTGGCCGCGGTCCCCAACGGCGCCTGGGTCGAGTACATCCCGCAGCTCGACGCGATCACGACTTCGCGCATGGCCGTGCGCGACGGGCACGCGCTGGCGCCGTCGACGCCGGGGCTCGGCATCGACTGGGACGTCGCGGCGATCGACCGCCTCGCGGTGACGCGCGCGACCGTGCATTGACGCAGGAGGAACCGCCATGCTTACCCGAGCCACCCTCACCATCCGCCTCCATCCCGACGACGACGTCGTCATCGCGCGCCAGCAGCTCGTCGGCGGCACGCGGCTGATCGACGAGAACGTCACGATCAGCGGCCTGATCCCGCCCGCGCACAAGGTCGCGACGCACGCGATCGCCAAGGGCGCGCCGGTCAAGCGCTACAACCAGATCATCGGCTTCGCGTCGCGCGACATCGTCGCGGGCGAGCACGTGCACCTGCACAACCTCGCGATGGGCGCCACGTTCGAGCGCGACTACGCGTTCGGCGCGGACTACAAGCCGACGCAGTACGTCGACCGTCCCGCGACGTTCCAGGGCATCGTGCGCGCCGACGGGCGCATCGCGACGCGCAACTACCTCGGCATCCTGTCGACGGTGAACTGCTCGGCGACGGTCTCGCGCGCGATCGCCGACCAGGTGACACGAGGGGCGCTGAAGAACTTCCCGAACGTCGACGGCGTCGTCGCGCTCACGCACGGCTCGGGCTGCGGCATGGACACGCAGGGCGACGGCATGAAGCTCCTGCGCCGCACGCTCGCCGGCTACGCGCGCCACGCCAACTTCGCCGGCGTCCTGATGATCGGGCTCGGCTGCGAGGCGAACCAGATCAGCTCGCTGATGGCCGCCACCGGCCTCGAGGAAGGCCCGTTGATGCGCTCGTTCAGCATCCAGGACACCGGCGGCACCGCGAAGACGGTCGCGCACGGCGTAGCGCTGATCGAGGAGATGCTGCCGCACGCGAACCGGGTGAAGCGCGAGACCGTCGCGGCGTCCAACATCGTCGTCGGTCTGCAGTGCGGCGGCTCCGACGGCTACTCCGGCATCACCGCGAACCCGGCGCTCGGCGCCGCGGTCGACCTGCTCGTGCGCCACGGCGGCACGGCGATCCTATCCGAGACGCCCGAGATCTACGGCGCCGAGCACCTGCTGACGCGCCGCGCCGTTTCGCGCGAGGTCGGCGAGAAGCTCATCGAGCGCATACGGTGGTGG
>DATBSV010000396.1:0-4618 GCA_036559685.1 Casimicrobiaceae bacterium | reverse complement strand
GATGCCGGATGCGTCGTCGCGCGAGCGGCTGTCCGCGCTCGCCGACGAGACCGCGCGCGTGGCGGGGGGCCGCGCCAGCGCGGCGGACACGCTGCACCTGACCGTCGTGTTCGTCGGCAACGTCGACGACGCGGCGGTTTCCGCGATCCGCGACGCGGGCGACGCGATGCGCTGGGAGCGATTCGCGGTGTCGCTCGATACGCTGGGATCGTTCGCCCGCGCCGGCATCGCGTGGGCGGCGCCGCGAAACGTGTCCGCGGTGCTCCAGCGCATCAACGGCGACCTCGTGGCGGCGCTCGCCGCGCGCGGTGTCGCGTCCGAGACGCGGCCCTACCGCCCGCACGTCACGCTCGCCCGGCGCTGCGTCGTCCCGCTCGTTGCTCATATCGACGCGCTGATCGACCCGCCGATCGCGTGGGACGTCGACGGCATCGTGCTGATGTCGTCGCGGTTGTTGTCGGAAGGACCGCGTTACCGGCCGGTCGCGAGTTGGCGCGTCCCTAACGGCCAGTAGCGACCGGACGCGTGGGATCGGCGACCCACTCGCTCCACGAGCCCGGGTAGAGGCGCGTCTCGGGATAGCCGGCGATCGCCATCGCGAGCACGTTGTGGCACGACGTCACGCCGCTGCCGCATTGGTGCACGACGCGGTCGAGCTTCGCGTCGCCGAGCAGGTCGTCGAACTCGCGTCGCAGCGTGTGCGCGTCCTTGAACGTGCCGTCGATGTCGAGGTTCGCGGTGTACGGCCGGTTGCGCGCGCCCGGAATGTGGCCTGCGACCGGGTCGAGCGGCTCGGTCTCGCCGCGGAAGCGCTCGGGCGCGCGCGCGTCGACGACGACGAGCCCGCGCTTCGGCAGGCTCGCGAGGATCTCGCGCGCGTCGGCGACCGGCAGCGGCTTCGACGGCGTGAACGACGTCTCGCGCGGAGACGGGACCTCGGTCGTCACCGGCAATCCCTCGCGCACCCAGCGGTCGTAGCCGCCGTCGAGCAGCGCGACGGCGCGATGGCCGAGCCAGCGCAGCATCCACCACACGCGCGACGCGTACATGCCGTTGTTCTGGTCGTAAACGACGACCTGCGATTCGGACGCGACCCCGGCACGCGCGAACGTCGCGGCGGCGTGGTACGCCGACGGAAGCGGATGCCTGCCGTTGCGCCCGGTCTTCGGCGCCGAGAGGTCGCGGTCGAGGTGCAGGAACACCGCGCGCGGGATGTGCCCGGCGCGGTACTGGTCCTCGCCCCAGCGCTCGGGATGCATCAGGTCGTGGCGGATGTCGAGGACCGTCCAGTGCGGATCCTCGAGGTGGCGGGCGAGCAGCGCGGGCGTGACGAGCGTGGTCTGCATCGGGCGGCTAGTCGTGGGTCACCTGCGCAGCGACTCCATGCGCGTCAGGCGTCAGGCCGACGCCAGCTCGTGCTCCATCTCGCGGCGGTAGAACTCGTGGAAGTGCTGCATGCCGTCTTCCATCGGCGACTGGTACGGGCCGACCTCGCTCAGCCCTCGCGCGTGGAGCGCCTTGCGCCCGGCGTCCATCCGCTCGCCGATCTCGTCGTCCTCGTGCGAAGTCTCGTGGTACGCGGCCTGCTCGGCCTCGACGAACTCGCGCTCGAACAGCGCGATCTCCTCGGGGTAGTAGAACTCGACGACGTTGAGCGTGCGGTCGACGGCGCGCGGATAGAGCGTGCTGACCACGAGCACGTGCGGATACCACTCGACCATCACGTTCGGGTAATAGGTGAGCCAGATCGCGCCGTGGCGCGGGATCTCGCCGCGGTAGAACTCGAGCACGGCCTTGTGCCAGCGCTCGTAGGTCTTGGTGCCGGCCTTCGCGAGCCCCGCGTTGAGGCCGACCGTCTGCAGCGACGCCCAGGGCGCGAACTCCCACTTCAAGTCGTCGACGGTGACGAACTTGCCGAGCCCCGGGTGGAACGGGCCGACGTGGTAGTCCTCGAGGTAGACCTCGATGAAGGTCTTCCAGTTGTAGTTGCATTCGTGCAGGGCGACGCGGTCGAGCACGTAGCCCGAGAAGTCGAGCGCGCCGGTGCCGAGCCCCGCGAGGTCCTTCGCGACGTCGCGCGGGCCGTCGAACAGCAGGCCGTTCCAGTTCTGCATCGGCGTGCGGCCGAGGCTCGCGCACGGCTTCTGCGCGAACTGCGGCGCGCCGATCAGCTCGCCCTTGAGGTCGTAGGTCCAGCGATGGATCGGGCAGACGATCGCGGGGGCGTTCCCGCGGCCCTCGAGCATCAGCGCCTGCCGGTGGCGGCAGATGTTGCTCAGGAGCTCGATGCCCTCGGCGTTGCGCACGAGCGACTGCGCATTGTGGCGCCCGGCCAGCGCCTGGTAGTCGCCGACGTCGGGCACCATGAGCTCGTGGCCGACGTAGCCGGGCGCGCGCGCGAACAGCGAGCGCATCTCGACGTCGTAGACGCGGGGATCGCAGTACCAGCTCGTGGGGAACTGCGAGACGGGTTGCCGCAGATGGGCGGCGGCCCCAAGGTTCGACATGACCTCGTGATCCTTTCGAAAGAAACTTCCCAACCCAACAACCCGGAACGCCTTGGCGGGGAGATGTGCACAAACCCGTCCCCACCCGACTCCGTACCTTTGCCAAGCTGGCCGCTTCTTCCGCTTTCGGCCCCGAACGGGACCGGCCGGACGCGAGGCCGCGCCGTCAAAACGTGCTAGTATATCTTGCTTTCTGCAATAAGGTCAAGACCTTACGTCGATCACCGGTTGCGCAGGGCACGCGTCTCGCCCGCCGCGGTCCAACCGGGTCGCCCCGTCCTTAACGCCCGAGGCGCCCATGACGAAGACCCCATCCGCCCCCGCGAGTTTCGAGGCCGCGCTCGCCGAGCTCGAGGCGATCGTCGCGTCGATGGAAGGCGGCCAGGTGCCGCTCAAGGACGCGCTGGACTCCTACAGGCGCGGGGCGGAGCTCCTGAAATACTGCCAGGCGACGCTCAAGGAAGCGCAGCTCGAGATCGAAGTGCTCGAGAAGGGCGTGCTCACGGCGTTCAAGCCCGACGAGTCTTGAAGAAACAGATCCCCCCGCAGCGCGCTGCGCGCGCCTCCCCCCAGGGGGCACATCGACCTCGGGGCGGCCCGTCGGTCGATGACGTTCCTTTCTCGAGCTGGGCCGTTGCGCGCCGCGAGCGCGTCGAGCACGCGCTCGATCGCGCGCTGCCGCCGATCGGCCGCGAGGCGTCGCGGCTTTGCGAGGCGATGCGCTACGCGACGCTCGGCGGCGGCAAGCGCATCCGCGCGCTGCTCGCGTACGCGGCCGGCGAATTCGCGGGCGCCGATCCCGCCGACGTCGACGCGCCCGCCGCGGCCGTCGAGATGATCCACGCGTATTCGCTGGTGCACGACGACCTGCCTTCGATGGACGACGACACGATGCGTCGCGGCCGGCCGACCTGCCACGTCGCGTTCGGCGAGGCGACCGCGCTGCTCGCCGGCGACGCGCTGCAATCGCAGGCGTTCGAGACGCTCGGACGCGCGAAGCTGCGCGACGCGGCGTCGGCGTGCGCACTGCTCGCGCAGGCGTCGGGCGCGACCGGCATGGCCGGCGGTCAGGCGATCGACCTCGATGCGACAGGTCATGCGATGGACGAACAAGCGCTGGAGACCATGCACCGGATGAAGACCGGCGCGCTGATCCGCGCCGCCGTGCGCCTCGGCGCGGCGGCGGGGCGCGCGCTGCCGCACGACGCCGAGCGCGCGCTCGATGTGTATGCGGCGGCGGCGGGCCTCGCCTTCCAGGTGATCGACGACGTCCTCGACGTCGCCGGCACGTCGAGCGCGCTCGGCAAGACCGCCGGCAAGGACGCCGCGCAGGGCAAGCCGACCTACGTGTCGCTGCTCGGCCTCGACGCGGCGCGCGCCAAGGCGCACGCGCTCGCGGACGATGCGCGCGCAGCGCTCGCCGGCCACGGCGGGTCGCGGCGCCTGATCGAGATCGCCGACGACATCGTGCGACGGACCCACTGATGGACACGCTGCTCGAATCCATCGCCGCGCCCGCCGACCTGCGCCGGCTCGACCGCGCGGACCTCGCGCAGGTCGCGCGCGAGCTCCGCGCATTCCTGCTGAAGTCGGTCGCGTCGACCGGCGGCCACCTGTCGTCGAACCTCGGCACGGTCGAGCTGACCGTCGCGCTGCACTACGTCTACGACACGCCGCGCGACCGCCTCGTGTGGGACGTCGGTCACCAGACCTACGCGCACAAGGTGCTGACCGGGCGGCGCGACGCGATGGCGAAGCTGCGCATGGAAGGCGGGCCGTCGGGCTTCCCGCGGCGCGAGGAGAGCGAGTACGACACGTTCGGCACCGCGCACTCGTCGACGTCGATCTCGGCGGCGCTCGGCATGGCGCAGGCGGCGAAGCTCGCCGGCGAAGCGCGGCGCGTCGTCGCGATCATCGGCGACGGCGCGATGAGCGCGGGCATGGCGTTCGAAGCGTTGAACAACGCGGAGGGCACCGACCTGCTCGTGATCCTGAACGACAACGACATGTCGATCTCGGAGCCGGTCGGCGCGCTCAACGCCTATCTCGCGAAGGTGCTGAGCTCGCGGCTCTACGCAACGGTGCGGCGTGGCGGCAAGGAAGTGCTCGCG
>DATBSV010000395.1:0-8287 GCA_036559685.1 Casimicrobiaceae bacterium | reverse complement strand
CGATGATCGGGTACGAGCCGTCGTGCTTCTTGTGCTCGTAGTACATCGACTCCTCCTGGATCTTGCCGCGCTGGTAGCCGGTCTCCATCGCGCCCAGAACCCCGCCTCGCTCGCTGATCGACTCGAACTCCTTGAGCACGGCTTCCTCGACCAGGTCGGTCAGGTCGTCGATGATGAAGCTGCCCTGGCTGGGATTCTCGTTCTTCGCGAGGCCCCACTCGCGGTTGATCACGAGCTGGATCGCCATCGCGCGGCGCACGCTTTCCTCGGTCGGCGTCGTGATCGCCTCGTCGTAGGCGTTGGTGTGCAGCGAGTTCGCGTTGTCGTAGGTCGCGATCAGCGCCTGGAGCGTGGTGCGGATGTCGTTGAACGCGATCTCCTGCGCGTGCAGGCTGCGGCCCGAGGTCTGGCAGTGGTACTTGAGCTTCTGCGAGCGGTCGTTCGCGCCGTATTTCTCGCGCATCGCCACCGACCAGATGCGCCGCGCCACGCGCCCGAGGACGGAGTATTCGGGATCCATCCCGTTGCTGAAGAAGAAGCTTAAGTTCGGCGCGAAGTCGTCGATGTGCATCCCGCGCGCGAGGTAGGCCTCGACGAACGTGAAGCCGTTGCTCAGCGTGAACGCGAGCTGGCTGATCGGGTTCGCGCCGGCCTCGGCGATGTGATAGCCCGAGATCGACACCGAGTAGAAGTTCTGCACGTCGTGGTGGACGAAATACTCCTGGATGTCGCCCATCACCTTGAGGCTGAACTCGGTCGAGAAGATGCAGGTGTTCTGGCCCTGGTCCTCCTTCAGGATGTCGGCCTGCACGGTCCCGCGCACGGTCGACATCGCCCACGCCTTGATCTTGGCGGCCTCGTCGTCGGTCGGGTCGCGCTCGTTGTCGACCTTGAACTTGGTGACCTGCTGGTCGATCGCCGCGTTCAGGAACATCGCGAGGATCGTCGGCGCCGGGCCGTTGATCGTCATCGACACCGACGTGTTCGGCGAGCAAAGGTCGAAGCCCGAGTACAGTACCTTGATGTCGTCGAGCGTCGCGATCGACACGCCCGAGTTGCCGACCTTGCCGTAGATGTCGGGCCGCCGGTCGGGATCGTGCCCGTACAGCGTCACCGAGTCGAACGCCGTCGACAGGCGCTTGGCGGGCATGTTGTCGGCCAGCAGATGGAAGCGCTTGTTGGTCCGGTACGCGTCGCCCTCGCCGGCGAACATCCGCGTCGGGTCCTCGCCTTCGCGCTTGAACGCGAACACGCCTGACGTGAACGGGAAGCTTCCCGGGACGTTCTCCAGCAATTGCCAGCGCAGGATCTCGCCCTCGTCCTCGTAGCGCGGCAGCGCGACCTTCGGCACGCGCGTGCCCGACAGCGACGTGTAGGTGAGCGCCGTGCGGATCTCCTTGTCGCGGATCTTCACGACGTACTCGTCGCCCGCGTACGACGCCTTGGTGCGCGGCCACATCTCGATCAGCTTTTTCGCGCGGCCATCCAGCGCCCGCTCTCGCTCGTCGACCAGCGAGTCGAGCGACGTCTCGACCGGCGCCTTCGCGTCGGCGAGCATCGCGCGGGCGGCGCGCAGCTGCTGCCGCTCGCGCGCCACCTTCGCCTGCGTCTCGGCCCATGAACGGTAGTCGCGACAGGTTTCGGAGATCTCGGCGAGGTAACGGGTTCGCGCCGGCGGAACGATCGCGTTCTGTCCGGTCGATTGGCGCGTCTCGACCGCCGGCAGCTTCGACTTGCCGAGCTTCAACCCCTTCTCGGCCAGCTTCGGCGCGATCGCTTGCCACAGCGCGGTGACGCCGTCGTCGTTGAAGCGCGACGCCATCGTGCCGAACACCGGCATCTTGTCCGGGCCCTCCTTGAAGCGCTCGCGGTTGCGCTGGTATTGCTTGCGCACGTCGCGCAGCGCGTCGGCGGCGCCCTTGCGGTCGAACTTGTTGATCGCGACGAAGTCGGCGAAGTCGAGCATGTCGATCTTCTCGAGCTGCGACGCGGCGCCGAACTCGGGGGTCATCACGTAGAGCGAGACGTCGGCGTGCGGCACGATCGCCGCGTCGCCCTGCCCGATGCCCGACGTCTCGACGACGACGAGGTCGAAGCCCGCCGCCTTGCACGCGGCGATGACGTCGGGCAAAGCCTTGCTGATCTCGCTGCTAGTGAACGCAGATGAGTCGCGCGTGGCGAGCGAGCGCATGTAGACCGGGGACTTCCCGTTGGCGCTGCCGATCGCGTTCATCCGGATGCGGTCGCCGAGCAGCGCGCCGCCCGACTTGCGCCGCGACGGGTCGATCGAGATCACCGCGACCTTGACGTGATCGTCCTGGTCGAGACGCAGGCGGCGGATCAGCTCGTCGGTCAGCGAGCTCTTGCCCGCGCCGCCGGTTCCCGTGATGCCGAGGACGGGCGCTTTCGACTTCGCCGCGGCGGCCACGACCGCGTTGCGCGTCTTCGCGTCGACGGTGCCGGCCTCGAGTCCCGAGATCAGCCGCGCCAGCGCGCGCGTGCGGACGAAGCGATCGGACGACGCGAGCCCGTCGAGCGACGACGGCTGGTCCTTTGCCAGGTCGACGTCGCACGCCGCCATGATCTCGTTGATCATGCCCTGCAGGCCGAGCTTCTGCCCGTCCTCGGGCGTGAAGATGCGCGTGACGCCGTAGTCGTGCAGCTCCTTGATCTCGGCGGGAACGATCACGCCGCCGCCGCCGCCGAACACCTTGACGTGGCCCGCGCCGCGCTCGCGCAAGAGGTCGAGCATGTATTTGAAGAACTCGACGTGCCCGCCCTGGTACGACGAGATCGCGATGCCGTGCGCGTCCTCCTGCAACGCGCAGTCGACGATCTCTTCGACCGCGCGGTTGTGGCCGAGGTGGATAACCTCGCAGCCCGACGCCTGCAGGATGCGCCGCATGATGTTGATCGACGCGTCGTGGCCGTCGAACAGCGAGGCGGCGGTGACGAACCGCACCTTGTGCGTCGGCTTGTAGACCAGCGGCTTCTGGGCGATCGACAGGTCGGTCATCGGCGAACCTCGGGCGCGTCGGGGAAGCTTACCGGAGCCTCCAGGAGGGTCGAATGTTAATGACGTTTACGTAAACGTCAACTTTGGGGCCGCTCCCTTGGTAAAGTGACGCCACCATGCCGCCCCCGCCCGCCGCCGCACCGTCCGCCGACGCCCAGCCCCACGCCGCCCACGCCAGCCACACCGGCGCAGTAGCCCTGCTCCTCAACGTCGCGCACGCGATCGATCACCTGATGCTGCTGGTCTTCGCGACCGCGGTCAGCGCGATCGCGATCGATTTCGGCGTCGGGCGCTGGGAGGACCTGATGCCCTTCGCCGCCGGCGCGTTCGTGCTGTTCGGCATCGGCTCGCTGCCCGCGGGCCGCCTGGGCGACCACTGGGGCCGGCGCGCGATGATGCTGGTGTTCTTCTTCGGCATCGGCGTCTCCTCGTTCCTCGTCGCCGCGACGCAGTCGCCGTGGCAGATGGCGATCGCGCTCACCGTCATGGGCGCGTTCTCGGCGATCTATCACCCGGTCGGCATCCCGATGCTCGTACAGACCGCCGACAAGCCGGGCCGCGTGATCGGCGTCAACGGTCTCGCGGGCAACCTAGGCATCGCCGCCGCGGCGCTTCTGACCGGTTTCCTCGTCAAGTACTTCGGCTGGCGCACGGCGTTCGTCGTGCCGGGCCTGATCTCGATCGCGTGCGGCGTCGCGTTCATGCTGCTCGCGCCGAAGGAGCACACGTCGCCGTCGAAGCGCGCGCCCAAACAGGTCGACCTGCCGCGCGCGACGCTTGCGCGGGTGTTCCTCGTGCTCACCATGACGTCGACGTGCGGCGCGTTGATCTTCAACTTCACGACCAACGGCAACGGCGAGCTCCTGCGCGAGCGCTTCGGCGCAATTACGCAGGATCCGGCGACGCTCGGTGCGCTGCTCGCCGCGCTTTACGCGGTCGCCTCGCTCGCGCAGGTCGTCGTCGGCCGGCTGATCGACCGCGTGCCGCTGAAGCGGCTGTTCCTCGGCATCGTGCTGATGCAGATCCCGCTCTTTGCGCTGGCCGCGCGCGCCGAGGGCTGGGCTCTCTACACCTTCGCGCTCGGCTTCATGGTGTTCGTGTTCGGCGCGATCCCGTTCACCGACGCGCTGATCGTGCGTTACGTCGACGACCGCATGCGCTCGCGCGTCGCCGGCCTGAGGCTCGCGACGTCGTTCGGCATCAGCGCGCTGGCCGTGTATCTGCTCGGGCCGCTCGTCAAGGCGAGCGGCTTCGACTTCCTGCTCGCGCTGCTCGCCGGCATCGCCGCGTGCTCGGCGATCGCGATCCTCGGGCTGCCCGAGCAGACGCCACGCAAGGTGGCGGCGCCCGAGCAAGCCGCCTGACGCCCGCTTGGAATCCCTGCAGTCGCTGATCGAGCAGTACGGCTACTTCGCCGTCTTCTTCGGTTGCTTCCTCGAAGGCGAAACGGTGCTCGTGTTGGGCGGCTTCGCCGCGCACATGGGCTACCTGTCGCTGCCCGGCGTGATCGCGACGGCCGCGATCGCGGGATTCGTCGGCGACCAGGTGCTGTTCTGGGTCGGGCGCCGCTGGGGCGAGAAGATATTCGCCCGCCATCCCAAGCTCGCCGCGCTGCGGCCCCGCGCCAAGTACTTGCTCGACAGGTACGGTGGCTGGGCGGCGTTCGGCATCCGCTTCATGGTCGGGATGCGGCTCGCGGGCACGATCGCGATCGGGGCTGCGGGGTTCCCGCAACATCGTTTCATGCCGGCGAATGCGGCCGGTGCCGTCGTGTGG
The DNA here is from genome assembly GCA_036559685.1 of Casimicrobiaceae bacterium. GTDB lineage: Bacteria > Pseudomonadota > Gammaproteobacteria > Burkholderiales > Casimicrobiaceae > VBCG01. Next base: position 3,495 of record DATBSV010000395.1, on the reverse strand, counting down.
GCCGTCCTGATCGGCAGCGCCGGATACGCCTTCGGCCAGGCATTCACGCTGTTCCTCGAGCGCGCGCGGCATCTCGAGCTCGCCGCGTTCGCGGCGCTCGCCGTGATCGGCGTCGTGACGGTGTTCCTGCTGCGGAAGCGCCGCCGTCAGTGGACCGGCGCGAGCGCGCCGAGGTAGGCGCGCACGTCCGCGTCGGCGACGAGCGCATCGAAGCTCCCGAACGGCGCCACCTTCCCGCGCCGCACGAACAGGAACGATTCGCACGCCTCGCGCAGGATGTCGAGGTGGAACGGCTCGTTCGGGTGCACGCACACGAACACGACGTGCCCGGCGCGCCGGAGCCGCGCGAAGAAGTCGAGCATGAAGCCGATGTAGCCGTCCTGCAGCGCGAACTGCGGCTCGTCGAACAGGTGCACGAGCGGCCGCTCGCGGTTCGCGCGCTCGAGCAGGAACGACGGCACCGTTTTGCGGAATGCGCGCACCTGGTACGACTGGTGGTAGTGGATCGCGAGCCGGTCGCGCTCGCGGTAGCGCACCTTGTGGATGTCGCGTCCGTCCACCAGGACGCGACCCTCGCTCGGCAGGTTGCTGCCGGTGACGAGCTCGAACAGCGTCGTCTTGCCCGAGCCGTTCGGTCCCAGCAGTCCGATGGTGCGCGGCGCGTCGACCTCGAAGTCGGCTTCGAGCGTGAACGTCACCGGGCGCGACCAGCCGGGCCCGTGGTAGCGCTTGACCAGCTTGTCGACCTTCAGCAGTGCGGCCAAATGGTTAACCCCCTAACCATTTGCCGCGCTCGGCGGCATCGTCGCGCAGCGCAGCGGCGGCGACGCGGTGCACGATGCGCCCGCCGCGCATGACGGCGACCCGATCGGCGATCCCGAGCACGGTGCGCACGTTCTGGTCGACGACGAGCACGCCGACGCCCTGCGCCTTCAGCGTCGCGATGGCGCGCATCACGTCCTGCACGACCTTGGGCGCGAGTCCCTGCGACGGCTCGTCGAGCAGGACCACGCCCGGCGCGCCGACCAGCGCACGCGAGATCGACACCATCTGCAGCTCGCCGCCGGACATGTTCTCGCACTCGCGCGGCAGCAGGTGGCGCAGCGCCGGGAAGAGCTCGCAGCAGCGCTCGATCGGCCAGGCCTCGAAGCGGGTCTTGCGTTGTGCGATCGACAGGTTGCGCGCGGCGGTCAGCGACGGGAACACGCGCCGGTCGTCAGGCACCCACGAAAGGCCGCGCCGCGCGATCTCGTGCGTCGGCGCGCGCGTCACGTCGTCGCCGTCGAACACGACCTTCCCGCGGCGCGCGGGCGTGAGGCCGAGAATTGCGCGCAGCGTCGTCGTCTTGCCCGCGCCGTTGGGGCCTAGCAACGCCACGACCTCGCCGGCCGCGACGTCGAGGGACACGCCGAACAGGACCTGCGTCTCGCCGTAGAAGACGTCGAGCGCGTCGACGGTTAACAACTTCCCTCCCCCAGGCATGCCGCTGACGCGCCGCCTCCCCCCTCCACGAGGAGGGGGCAAGCGCCTTGGGGCGGCCCGGCGGCGCTTAGCACGCGACCTCCGCCAATGCCGAGCGCGCGACCCACGGGTTGTCGCGCAGCGCCTGCGGCGTCCCGCCGGCGATCACCTGCCCCCAGTGGATCACCGCGATCGTGTCGGCCAGCCCGAACAGGAAGCGCATGTCGTGCTCGATGATGACGAGCGTCAACGTTCGCTTGAGCTCGCCGACGAGCTCGGCGAGCCGCGCGGTGCCCTCGAGCCCGAGGCCCGACGTCGGCTCGTCGAGGAACAGGATCCGCGGGCCGCTCGCCAGCGCCAGCGCGATCTCGAGCGCGCGCCGCTCGCCGTACGCGAGGTCCTTGGCCTTCGCGCGCTCGCGCCCGGCGAGACCCACGCGGGCCAGCACCGATGCCGCACGGTCCTGCGCCTCGCTATCGCGCGCAAGGTCGCCCCACGCGTCGGATGCGCGCTCACGCACCTGCGGCAGCGCGACGACGACGTTGTCGAGCACGGTGTCGGCATCGAACAGGCTGATCGCCTGGAACGAGCGCGCCACGCCGCGCGCGACGATCTCATGGGGCTTGAGCCCTCCTATCTCCTCGCCGTCGAACACGATGCGGCCGCGATCGGCCCGGTGGAAGCCGGTCAGGCAGTGGAAGCACGTCGTCTTGCCCGCGCCGTTCGGGCCCATGATTCCCGTCAGCGTGCCGGCCTCGAACGCGAGGTCGATCGACTCGAGCACCACGCGGTCGCCGAAGCGCTTGTGCAGGCCCTGCGCCTCGAACAGCGCCATGTCAGGCGCTCCGCGCGCGCCAACGCGCGGCGAGGTCGCGTCCGATGCCGGCGAGCCCCTCGGGCTTGAACAGCACGAGCGCCATGAACACGAGCCCGTACCAGAAGAGCCACGTCTCGGTGTACGCGCCGAGCAGATCGCGCGCGAGGATGAAGAACGCGGCGCCGACCAGCGGACCCCAGAAGCTCACCAATCCGCCGCCGACCAGCACCATCATGACGATCAGTCCCGACTGGTGCAGGCTCATCGTGTTCGGGTAGGCCGACTGCTGCGCCATCGCGAACAGCGCGCCGGCCAGGCCGGCGATCATCGACGCGACGACGAAGATCGAGAACTTGAGCCGCCACACCGGGTAGCCGAGGAAGCGGGCGCGCGTCTCGTTCTGGCGCACGCACGCGAGCGCGCGCCCGTAGCGCGAGTGCACGATGCGCCAGCATGCAATAACGACAAGAACCAGGGCGACGAGCACGAACCCGAGCAGCGCCTCGTTCGACTTCAGATCGAACGCGACGAAACCGAAGTCCGCGGGCAGGCGCCTGAGGTTGAGGAGTCCGTCCTCGCCCCCGGTCACCGAGTGCCACTTGATCGCGACGAACCACGCGACCTGCCCGAACGCGATCGTGAGCAGCGCGTAGTAGATGCCGCGCCGGTGCGAGATGAACGCCGCGACGATCGCGCCGGCGAGCGCGGCGGCGAGCACCGCGGCGAAAAGATCGACCCACAGGTTCGCGACCAGGTACTTCTGCATCAGGCCGAACCCGTACGCGCCGACGCCGAAGAACGCGCCGTGCCCGAACGACGGCAGGCCCGAGTGGCCGAGCAGCAGGTTGTAGCCCATCGCGTAGACCATCCACACCGCGATCTCGACGCCGAGGTACGGATAGAGCCCGACCTTGGGCAGCCACCACCACGCGGTACCGAGCACCACGACGAGCACGATCAGCGGCCCCGGCACGCGTGCGGCGGGTGCCGGGCGCCACGTTGGTGCCACACCGGGCGCGGCGGCGGTTACGGTTCCGGAGGGGTTCATCGGGGGCTTGGCGGATCGCGTCGGTTCGTGTTCCAATCCGCCGGACGTTAGAATAAACATTCCACGCTGTCCAGTCCCCGTTCCACGCCGGAGGAGCCTCGATGGTGGGCGCCACTCGCTACGACGACCTCGCGCGCGCGATCGCCGACGCCTACCCGACCCTTCCGAA
>DATBSV010000394.1:0-4025 GCA_036559685.1 Casimicrobiaceae bacterium | reverse complement strand
GTGCTCGCGGATCCAGCGCGTCGCGCGGATGAAGTCGATCGCGTAGTTCGCGTGCTCCTCGATGCCGGTCGCGATCGCGAACACGTTGGGGTCGAACACGATGTCGTCGGGCGGGAAGCCGACCTTGCCGACGAGCAGGTCGTAGGCGCGGCGGCACACCGCGATGCGGCGCTCGTAGCTGTCCGCCTGCCCGTTCTCGTCGAACGCCATCACCACGGCCGCGGCGCCGTAGCGACGCACCAGTCGTGCCTGCCGCAGGAACTCGGCCTCGCCTTCCTTGAGCGAGATCGAGTTGACGATCGGCTTGCCCTGCACGCATTTGAGCCCGGCCTCGATGACGTCCCACTTCGACGAATCGATCATCAACGGCACGCGCGCGATGTCGGGCTCACCCGCGACGAGGCTCAGGAAGCGCGTCATCGCGGCCTTGCTGTCGAGCATGGCCTCGTCCATGTTGACGTCGATGATCTGCGCGCCGGCGGCGACCTGCTGGCGCGCGATCTCGACCGCGCCGGCGAAGTCGCCCGCGAGGATCAGGCGCGCGAACGCGCGCGATCCGGTGACGTTGGTGCGCTCGCCGACGTTGACGAACAGCGCGTCGTCGCCGATGTTGAGCGGCTCGAGGCCCGCCAGGCGCATGCGGCTACGCGGCCGCGCGAAGGGCGTGGCGCGGGACCTTGCGCGGCGGAACGCCGTCGACCGCGGCGGCGATCGCGCGGATGTGCTCGGGCGTGGTGCCGCAGCAGCCGCCGACGATGTTCACGAAGCCCGCGCGCGCGAACTCGCCGATCAGGCGCGAGGTCTCGGCCGGCGTCTCGTCGTAGCCGGTGTCCGACATCGGATTGGGCAGCCCCGCGTTCGGATAGCACGACACGTAGGTGTCGGCGACGCGCGCGAGCTCCGCGAGGTAGGGCCGCATCAGCGCCGCGCCGAGCGCACAGTTCAACCCCACGAGCAGCGGCTCGGCGTGTCGCACCGAATTCCAGAACGCCTCGGGCGTCTGCCCCGAAAGCGTACGGCCCGACGCGTCGGTGATCGTGCCCGAGACGATCAGCGGTAGCTTCGCGCCGCGCTCGTCGAACAGCGTCGCGATGCCGAACAGCGCCGCCTTCGCGTTGAGCGTGTCGAACACGGTCTCGACGAGCAGCAGGTCGACGCCGCCGTCGACCAGCCCCGCCGCCGCGTCGCGATACGCCTTCGCGAGCTCGTCGAACGTGACGTTGCGCACGGACGGATCGTTGACGTCGGGCGAGATCGACGCGGTCCGGTTGGTGGGGCCGAGCGCGCCGGCGACGAAGCGCGGGCGGTCGGGCGTCTTCGCCGTCCACGCGTCGGCACGCTCGCGCGCGAGCGCCGCCGCCGCGCGGTTCATCTCGTGCGCGCGCGCCGCGAGGCCGTAGTCGAGCTGCGCGATCGACGTCGCCGAGAACGTGTTGGTCTCGACGATGTCGGCGCCGGCCGCGAAGTACGCGTCGTGGATCGCGCGCACGACGTCGGGCTGCGTGATCGACAACAGGTCGTTGTCGCCCTTGAGGTCGTGCGCGTGGTGCGCGAGGCCGCACGCGGCGGGACCGCGGAAGTCCGTTTCGGAAAGCCGCCGCGCCTGGATCTGCGTGCCCATGGCGCCGTCGAGCACCAGGATGCGGCGGTCGAGGAGCGCGGCGAGTTCGGCGGAGCGATTTGATTGCATAGAGCCTGCTAGTTTAGCAGCGCGCGCAAGCGCGGCAGCGCCTCGCGCGCGGCCCGCTCGCCGGTCGCGATCGCCATGCGCCGGTAGTCGGTCGAGAAGCCGGTGATGTAAGGCAGCGGCGGCGCGATCACGACGTCGGCGCCCGGCAGCTCGCGCGCGATCTTCGCGCGGCGCTCGACGGCCTCGGTCGTCCACGACGCGGGCGCGCCCGCGGGTGCCGGCGCGCGCGAGACGTCCTGCGCGACGTCGACCGCGATCACGCGCCTCGCGCCGAAGCTCCGCGCAATCGCGATCGGCAGCGGCGCGGAGATGTCGCCGTCGACGTAAATCGCGTCGCCGATGCGCACCGGCGCGAAGCTGCCCGGCACCGCGCTGGACGCGCGCACCGCCGCCCCCGCGTCGCCGCGCGTGAAGGCGACCGCCTTGCCGTCGGCCTGCCGCGTCGCGACGACGACGACCGGCAGCGACAGGCGATCGATCGGCCGGCCTTGGATCGCGCGGTCGACCCAGGCCTGCAACGACGCTCCCGACACGCGCTGGCGGAACACGTCGTAGTCGAACACGTCGGCGCCGCCGAGCGCGAGCGCGCGCTCCTCGAGCTCGGCCGGCGACGGGTGCGCGGCATAGAGCACGCCGACCAGCGCGCCCGACGAGGTCCCGACGACGAGGTCGGGCTTGATGCCGGCCTCCGCGAGCACCTTCAGCACGCCGATGTGCGCGAAGCCGCGCGGCCCGCCTCCGGAGAGGACGAGCGCGAGGCGCGGCGCGGCCGGGATCGCCGACGGGTCGGCGCGCGGGGGGTCGGCGACGTACGCCGTCTCGGGGCCGTCGCCGCACGCGGCGAGGGCCAGGCATGCGAGGACGGCCGCCCGTCGCAGCGCCGCGAGCGCCGTGCTACGCTTTCGCGGCATGAAGCACCTCAAGCCCAAGGAAGCCAACGAGTTCCTGCAGAAGAACCCGCAGGCGGTGTTCGTCGACTGCCGCAGCGAGATGGAGTACCTGTTCGTCGGCCATCCGGTCGGCGCGCAGCACGTCGCGTGGAACGACGGCCCCGACTGGGAGATCAATCCGCACTTCGTCGGGCAGGTCAAGAAGGTCGCGAGCATGAACCGGCCGATCATCCTGATCTGCCGCAGCGGCCATCGCTCGGTGGATGCGGGCCTCGCGCTCGAGCAGGCCGGCTTCAAGGAGGTCTACAACGTCCTCGAGGGCTTCGAGGGTCCGCTCGACGACGACCATCATCGCGGCGAGATCTCCGGCTGGCGCAAGGAAGGCCTGCCCTGGGAACAGCTGTAGCCGCCGCGCGAAGCTAGGACTCCCCGCGGGCGCGCGCGAGCGCGCCGAACACCGCGACGAGGTCGGCAATGGGCATCTGCCCCGGGGCGGAAGCCCCCTCCCCGATCGCGAACGACAGCGACGAGCCGAACACGCCGCCGACCATCCGCGTGGCCACGCCGAGCGGTCCCATCGACATGCTGATGATCGGGATGCGCGCCTTCGCTTCCGCGATGGCCGTGGCGGCGAGGAGCGTGATCACGTCAGCACGGTCGCGCGGCATCGCGGCGACCTTGGCTACGTCGGCGCCGAGCCGGTCGGCCTCGAGGAAGCGCTCGACGAGGACGTCGCGCCCTGGCGTGTAGCCGAAGTTGTGATACGAGAGAATGAGGCGCGTCTTGTGCTCGCGTGAGCGCTCGCGCACGCGCCGCACCGTCGCCGCCGGGTTGGAGAGCTCGAAATCGAGGAGATCGACGAGGCCGGCGCCGCCCACCGTCTCGTAGAGGCGCGCCACGCCGTCGGCGTCGAGCGCATTCGCCTGCCCGCCTTCGTGCTGCGCGCGGCAGGTGAAGATGATCGGCGTCTCGCCCGCGGCTGCACGCATTGCGCGCCCGGCCGCGAGGACGGCCGCGGTGTCGGCGACGGGCTCGAAGAAGTCGACGCGCCACTCGATCACGTCGGGATGCTTCGCGTGCACCGCGGCGGTTTCGGCCGCGAGGCGCTCGGGCGTGCGCGCCACCAGCGGCGAGCAGATGAGCGGCGTGGGGCCGCCCATGCGCTTGCCGCGGAGGTCGATCACCTTTTCCTGTTTCATCGGTACGCTCATGCGACGCGCCGTCAGGCCTCTCCGCTGGTCTTGCGCACATCGACCCTCGATCCCGGCCAGGTGTCGTGCTGGGGAAGGCCGTCCGTGATCTCGTACCAGGGGGCCTTGGATCCCACGAAGAAATGGCCTTCGGGTCGATTCGCGGGCGCCTGATCCAATCCGCCCAGGGGAATGCTGATGCGCGTTGGGTCGTTGTCGTAGGTGCTGATCAGGTTCGATCCGCACACGCCGCAG
>DATBSV010000393.1:0-2334 GCA_036559685.1 Casimicrobiaceae bacterium | reverse complement strand
TGCGCTCGAACTCGCTGCCCTCGCTGGTCCAGCGCGAGCTCGAGCGGATGATCCTGGCCGGCGAGCTTGGCGCCGGCAAGAAGCTCAACGAGGCCGCCGTCGCCGAGCGCCTCGGCGTCTCGCGCGGACCGGTCCGCGAGGCCTTTCGCGCGCTGGAGGCTTCGGGGCTGGTGCGGCTCGAGAAGAACCGCGGCGTGTTCGTGCGCCAGGTCGGCATCGACGAAGCCGACGAGATCTACGAGCTGCGCGGCGTCCTCGACGACTATGCGGGCCGGCTCGCTGCGCAGAACGCCGACGCGCTGGACATCGCGGACCTTCGGGTGCGGCTCGAGCGCATGGAGCGCGCGGTCGGCCGCGGCGACCTCGACGCCTATCACGAGGCGAACCTCGGCTTCCACGACCGGCTCGTCGAGCTCGCCGGCAACGCGAAGCTCCTCGCCCTCTACCGGCGGCTGGTCAACGAGCTGTCCCTCTACCGGCGCGCCACGCTGGACCAGACCGGCATCCCGTCGGTCTCGCTCGGCGAGCACCGCGCGATCGTCGACTGCGTCGCCGCGGGCCAGGCCGCCGCGGCCGGGCGCCTGCTGCGCGAGCACGTCATCGCGAGCCGCGACCGCATGCACCGCAAGACCGGCCATCCCCTGCCCGCCGCACGGCCGCGCCGCGCGCGCAAGAGCGCCTGAATCCCCATCTCATGACCGAACCCGTCTCCCTCAACGGCCGTTCCTACCAGCCGCCCAAGCAGCCCGTGGTCGTCGTGTGCGTCGACGGTTGCGAGCCCGACTACATCAACCTGGCGATCGGCGCGGGCGCCGCGCCGTGGTTCGCCGGGCTCGCCGACCGCGGCACCTGCATCACCGCCGACTGCGTGGTGCCGTCGTTCACGAACCCGAACAACATGTCGATCGTCACCGGCGCGCCGCCGTCGGTGCACGGCATCTGCGGCAACTACTTCTGGGACCGCGACCAGCAGGCCGAGGTCATGATGAACGACCCGCGCTTCCTGCGCAGCGGCACGCTACTCGCGGCGTTCGCGGATGCCGGCGCGAACGTCGCCGTCATCACCGCGAAGGACAAGCTCCGCGCGATGCTCGGCCACAAGCTCGCCGGCATCTGCTTCAGCTCCGAGAAGGCGGACAAGGTGTCGGCCGCCGACAACGGCATCTCGGATGCGATGGCGCTGACCGGCATGGCGCTCCCGTCGGTCTACAGCGCCGCGCTGTCGGAGTTCGTGTTCGCGTCGGGCGTCGCGCTGCTCGAGCGCCGCCGGCCGGACATCATGTACCTGTCGACGACCGACTACGTTCAGCACAAGCACGCGCCGGGCACGCCGGGCGCCAACGCATTCGTCGGCATGATGGATCACTACCTCGCCAGGCTCGACCAGCTCGGCGCGACCATCGTGGTCACGGCCGATCACGGCATGAACGCGAAGACCGACGCGTTCGGGCGACCGAACATCGTGTTCCTGCAGGACATCGCCGACCAATGGTACGGACCGGGGTGCGCGCGCGTGATCCTGCCGATCACCGACCCGTACGTCGTGCACCACGGCGCGCTCGGCAGCTTCGCGACGATCTACCTGCCGTCCGACCACGTGGGCGACGCCGAGGTGCGGCTGCGCTCGGTGCCGGGCGTGTGGCAGGTGCTCGGCCGCGACGAGGCGTGCCGCCGCTACGAATTGCCCGCCGATCGCGTCGGCGACATCGTCGTGATCGCCGAGCGGCTGTGGACGCTCGGCACGAGCCGGACGCGCCACGACCTGTCGGGACTCGACGCGCCGCTGCGCTCGCACGGCGGCGTCTCGGAGCAACAGGTGCCGCTGATCGCGAACCGCCCGCCGTCGAAGCCCCTGCCCGACCGACGCTGGCGCAACTTCGACGCGTTCGACCTCGCGCTGAATCGCCTGGACAGCTGACCATGAACAAGATGACCGAGTTGGGAGGTCTGCGCTCCGGCCAAACCTTGCGCGAGAAGATGCGCATCGGCGGCGAGCGCGTCGGCGGCGAGCGCGTGATCGAGGTGCGCAACCCGTACACCGGCGCGGTCGTCGGCACGGTCCCCAAGGGAACCGTCGACGACGTGCGCCGCGCCTTCGCGATCGCGAAGGCGTACAAGCCGGCGCTGACGCGCTACCAGCGCTACGAGATCTGCCGCCGGACCGCCGAGCTGATCCGCGCACGGGCCGAGTCACTCTCGGACCTGATCACCGCCGAGTGCGGCATCGGCAAGAAGGACTCGCGCTACGAGGTCGGCCGCGCGTGCGACGTGTTCACGTTCGCCGGCAACGCGGCGCTGCAGGACGACGGGCAGGTCTTTTCCTGCGACCTGACG
>DATBSV010000392.1:0-13378 GCA_036559685.1 Casimicrobiaceae bacterium | reverse complement strand
CGCCTCGTCCGATCCGTGCCGCGCGAAGTACTCGCCGTGCCGCCGCTCGGTCGCGAGCGATCGGTCCGGCCCCATTGCATGCAGCTTCTCGCTCGCATACTCGTGGATCGAGATGTACATCCCGAAGTACGGCTCGTCGATATCGTGGCGGCGGCGGCCGGACGGGAACCAGGTGCGCAGCAGGCACTTGTCGACGAGCGCCTGCACGACATCCATCACGGGGGCGGCTTCCGGCCACTCGGTCAGGTCCAGCACCGCCTCGGCCGCTTCGAGCGTGAACCCGCCCTCGAAGATCGAGCATTGCGCCAGCGCCGCCTGCTCCCACGGCTCCAGCAGGTCCCACGACCAGTCGATCGCGCGCCGCAGCGTCGCCTGCCGCCCGCTCGCCCCCCGCGCGCCGGCCAGCAGCTTGAACCGGTCGCGCAGTCGCTCCACGAGCCGCGCAGGCGACATGATTCGGATCCGTGCGGCGGCAAGCTCGATCGCGAGCGGCAGCCCGTCGAGCATGCGCACGATCTCCCGCACGTCGCGCCGGTTGTCGTCGTTGACCGTGAAGCCCGGACGCTGCGCCCGCGCGCGCAGTTCGAACAGCTCGACCGCCTCGACGTCCAGCGGCAGCGGCTCGAGCGGCAACACCTGCTCGCCGGGCAGATGCAAGCGCTCGCGGCTGGTGACGACGAAGGTCGCATCCGGTGCCGCGTCGAGCCAGCGACCGATCGTCTCGCGCGCGTGGCTGATCACCTGCTCGAAGTTGTCGACGATCACCAGGCACCGCCCGCGCGACCCGGTCGCGTGGCCGAGCTGCACGGCCGGGTCGTCGCGCCCGAGCGCGACGCCGAGCGCGGACGCGATCGCGTAGAAGATGCCGTCGAGCGTGCGCGCCTCGGACAGGTCGGCGAAGTGCACGCCGCCGGACCACTCACCGAGCCAGGTCCAGCCGTAGCGAAGCACGAAGCGCGTCTTGCCGCCGCCACCCGGCCCGACGACGGTCACGAGCCGTGTTCCACGGTCCAGCATCGCGGCGAGCGCGTCCAATTCGGCGACGCGTCCGACGAATCCGTCGCGCTCGGCGGGAAGGTTGTGGCGGACCTCGCGCGCGGGCACCCATACGTCGCCGCGCCGCACGACACGGTACGCCTTGTCGACGTCGCGCGGCGGCGCGAACGCGGCCCGGTCGGCCTGGCCGAGCTCGAAGATTTCGATCAGCTCCGAGAGGCCCTTGAATCGATAGTGGCCATGCGGCTCGAGCTTGAACGAGCGCGGCGTCGAATCCTCGATCGCATCGCGCCCGGGGCGCGAGACGAGCGTCTGACCCGCGCCGGCGAGCGTCAGCACGCGGGCGGCGATCGACGTGGCGAGCCCCTCGACTTCCCGGGCGGGCGCGCCGCGAGCTACGTCGTCGGGCGCGTTGGCGCGCAACGTGACCGGACCGACATGGAGCGCGGCGCGCGCGCGGATCGGCAGGTCGGCGAGCGCCGCGTGGTAATCGAGCGCGAAACGCGCAGCGTCGGCCGGCGCGTCGAAGAGCGCCACGACGCCGTCGGTGCGGCCGAGCTCGAGGCCGCGATAACGCGCCAGCAGGTCGCGCGCCCGCCGGTCGTGCTCGATCCACACCTCGGCGTTGCGCGCATCGCCGAGCAGCTCAGCGATGCGTGTCGAGTCGACGATGTCGGTGAAGATCAGCGCGCGCGCATTCACTGCGTCCGCCCTCCCCGGCGGTCGCACGGCATCGTCGGTAACGCTACTTCTTCAGCACCTCGGCGAGGAACTTCGTCGCCTCGGCCTTCGACTGCTTGTCGGCCTTCGCGTCGTACTTGAGCGGCAGGCCGAACTTCTTGCCCGCGGCGGTCGCGTCCGGGTTGGTGAACGCGTGGACGGCCCCCGGATAGTCGACGTAGCGGTAGTCGACCTTCGCCATCTGCATCTCCTGCTTGAACGCCCCGATCTCCTCGGTCTTGATGAACGGGTCGTCGGCGCCGTTCAGCACCAGGACCTTCCCCTTGACCTTCCCCGGCGTCGCGGCCGGGACGTTCGCGCCAAGTCCGGCGTGGAACGCGGCGACGCCCTTGAGGTCGCTGCCTGCCCGCGCCATGTTGAGCACGACGGCGCCGCCGAAGCAGAAGCCGATGGCCGCGATGCGCGACCGGTCGACGGTCGCATGCTTCGCAAGCGCGTCCTTCGCCGCGTTGAAGCGCGACTGCATGGCGGCCGAGTTCTTCATCACGCCGCTGGAGAGCGCGTCGGCGTCCTTCGGGTTGTCCGCCGTCTTGCCTTCGCCGTACATGTCGGCGATGAACGCGGTGTAGCCCTGCCCGGCGAGCCGTTGCGCCTCACCGTGGACGTGCTTGGTGATTCCCCACCATTCAGGCACCACGATGACGCCGGGCCGCTTGCCGCGGGTGGCGTCGTCGTACACGACGAAGCCCCTGAGCGTCGTGGTGCCGTCCTTGTAGGTGACGGGGGTTTCCTTGATGGCGGCATCGGCCTGGCCGAATGACAAGGCGAGCGCCGCGCCCAGGATCAGGGTACGCATGGGATCTCCTCCACGATTCGCGGGAGCGCCAGCGTACCACTGGGCGGGGCACGCTAGAATCGCCGCGTCCATGGCCCTACCATTCGCGCTCCCCGCCCGCCTGATCGAGCTGCCCGGCCTGTCGCTGCGCTTCGTGCCGGTGTGGCAGCGCAACCTGCTGGTCTGGCGCAAGCTCGCGTTCGCGTCGATCCTCGGCAACATCGCCGACCCGCTGCTCTACATGCTCGCGCTGGGCTACGGCCTCGGCTCGCTGGTCGGCGAGGTCGGCGGCATGCCCTACATCGCGTTCATCGGCACCGGGATGGTGTGCCAGAGCGCGATGTTCACCGCGAGCTTCGAGGGCATGTACTCGGCGTTCTCGCGCATGCACGTGCAGCGCACCTGGGAAGGCATCATCAACGCGCCGATCGCGCTCGACGACGTCGTGCTCGCCGAGTGGCTATGGACCGGGACCAAGGCCGTGATGTCGACCACGGCGATCCTGGCGGTGATCATGGCGCTGGGTTACGGCCACACCTGGCTCGCGTTGTGGATCCTCCCGCTCGGGTTTCTGGTGGGCCTCGTGTTCGGCGCGTTCGGGCTCGTCATGAACGCGCTCGCGCCGGGCTACGACTTCTTCACCTACTTCTTCACGCTGGTGATCACGCCGATGCTGCTGCTCTCCGGCGTGTATTTCCCGGTCGACCAGATGCCCGCGTGGCTCGCGGCGGTCGCGAACGTGTTGCCGCTCAAGCACGCGATCGACGTCGCGCGGCCGCTGATGCTCGCGCGCGTGCCGGAGAACGTGCTGCTGCACCTCGCGGTCCTCGTCACCTACGCGCTCGTCGCGTACTACGTCGCGCTGGTGCTGACGCGCCGGCGGCTCCTGAAGTAGCCATGCTGATCGTCAAGTCGCTCCACATCGTCTTCGTGGTGACGTGGTTCGCCGGGCTGTTCTACCTGCCTCGGCTGTTCGTCTACCACGCGCAATGCACGTCCGACGACCGCGTCGGCATCGAGCGCTTCAAGGTGATGGAGCGCAAGCTCTACCGCGGCATCATGACGCCGGCAGCCGTGCTGACGATCGCCTTCGGCGTGTGGCTGTGGCTGGGCTGGGGATTCCGCGGCGGCTGGCTGATGGCGAAGCTGGTCCTCGTGGCGCTGCTGCTGGGGTTCCATTTCTACCTCGGCAAGCTCGTCGCCGATTTCGCCGCGGACCGCAACACCCACGGTCACGTGTTCTACCGCTGGCTCAACGAGATCCCGGCGCTGCCGATCCTGATCGCGATCGTGTTCCTCGTCGTGCTCAAGCCTTTCTGAACGTGGAACGTTTTTTCGCGCCGTGCCCGCGGGGCCTCGAAGCGGCGCTTGGCGACGAGCTGAAGCGCGTCGACGCCTCGGCGATCGCGCCGGTCGACGGCGGCGTCGGCTTCGAAGGGCCGCTCGACCTTGCGTACCGCGTCAATCTCGAGTCGCGGCTCGCGAGCCGCGTGTTGTGGCGCGTCGGCGGCGGACCGTACCGCGACGAGCGCGAGCTCCACGCGCTCGCGCGCGCGATCGACTGGACGAAGCACTTCCACGCCGACCGCACGATCCGCGTCGACGTCGCGGCGACGCGCTCGCCGCTCAAGAGCCTCGAATTCGCGACGCTGACGATCAAGGACGCCGTGGCCGACTGCTTCCGCGACGCGCAGGGCAAGCGGCCGTCGGTCGACAAGCGTGCGCCCGACGTCCGCGTCCACGCGTACCTGACCGCGCGCGAGGCGACGTTCTACCTCGACACGTCCGGCGACCCGCTGTTCAAGCGCGGCTGGCGGCGCGACACCGAGGAGGCGCCGCTGCGCGAGAACCTCGCGGCGGGGATCATCGCGCTTACGGGCTGGCAGCCGGGCGCCGCGTTCCTCGACCCGATGTGCGGCAGCGGCACGATCGCGATCGAGGCCGCGCTCATCGCCGCCGACCGCGCGCCGGGATTGTCGCGCACGTTCGGCTTCCAGAAGCTCGACTGGTTCGACGGCCCGACGTGGCAGCGCCTGAAGCAGCGCGCGCGCGACCGCGTCAAGCCGCCGCCGGCCACGCCGTCGGTGTTCGCGAGCGACCGGCTTGCCGCCGCGGTCGCGAAGACGCGGCGGAACGCGGCACTCGCGCAAGTCGAAGGCTTCCTGGCGGTCGGTGAGGCCGACGCGCTCGCGCGCGCCGCGCCCGCGCCGTCGGGCACGCTGGTCACGAACCCGCCGTACGGCATCCGGCTCGAGGACAAGGCGCGCGTCGCGTTGATGTACCCGAAGCTCGGCGATGCGCTCAAGGCGCGCTACGCCGGCTGGACCGCGTGCCTGTTCTCGGGCGACCCGGAGCTCCCGAAGAAATTCGGCCTCAAGGCCGATCGCCGCATTCCGCTGTGGAACGGCGCGATCGAGTGCCGGTTGTATTGCTACCGGATCGTCAGCGGCAAGCTCGACGGGTAAGATGGCGCCTCGCCAGTCACCGACCGACGTCCTCATGGGCATGCTGCCGTCCCGCCACTACGTTTCCGAGCACACGCAGTTCATCCGCGACGTGCTCGCGAAAAAGCCCGAAGTCGTCGCCGATCAGAAGAAGGGGCGCGCGATCTGGTGGGACAAGTCGCCGCGCGAGCTGTCCGAGGCCGGCGAGATGGACCAGGGCAAGGTCCCGCAGAGCTCGTACGTCTATTTCAGCCAGCGCTGACGCCTCGCGCCGTCGGCTGCGGCGAGCCGTGATCCCCGGTCCCCTCCGCCAGCGCGGCCGCGTGCCGATGTGGCTCGTCGGCATCGTCGGCGCGATCGTCGCGCTCGCCGGCATCGAGTTCTACGCGATCCACAAGTACGGTCGCGTCGGCCAGACGTTACCGGGCGGGCCGCCCGCCGCGACGGCGACCGCCCCCGCTCCGGCGAAGTCGACGCCGGTCACCGAAGCGCTCGCCCCGATCGCGCCGCTGCCGGCGGCGCCGCTCCCCGAGGGCTGGCTCGACGAGCCCGCCGCCGAGAGTGTGGTCGGGACCAAGCTCGCGATGAACGGCTGGGCGCTGGCGAAGGGCGGCATCGCGCGCGTCGAGGTGCGCGTCGACGATCGCGTCTTCCAGGCGAAATTCGGAACCGCGCGCGAGGACGTCGCGAAGGTGAAGCCGGGCTTTCCCGACAACCCGAACGGCGGCTTCACGTTCGAAGGCGACTTCGCGGACCTGTCGCCGATGCGACACGACGTCACAGTCGTCGCGATCGCGAAGAGCGGACGCGAGACCGTGCTCGCGCGCCGCAGCCTGATCCCGCCCGCCGCCATGACGCAATGGAAGGCGCTGCTCGACGAGCGCCCTGCGCTCGCGCGACAGCCGTTCTACTTCCTGATGATGACCTCGGGCGTCGGCATCGGCGGCGCGCACGAGGTCGAGTCGCAGTACGCCGACTACCGATCCCGGACGCAGAAGGTCGGCATGTCGGTGCCGATCCTGTACATGCGGACGACCAGGGGCCGCAAGGCCGACTGGATGTTCGACCCCGACTTCGACATCAAGGCGGCGAAGTGCGGCAACCATGCGGTCGCCGAGGACACGCTGAACAACGTCATGCGCTTCGCGGTGGAGAAGCGCGTGCCGGTGCAGTTCATCCTGAACGGCGGCATCTGGGGTGACGCGTCGTGCGAGACGCCCGAGTGGGACCTCACCGACCACCTCGAGCAGGACAAGGCCAACGTCCAGTGGACCGAGAAGGACGAGGTGTTCCCCGACGACTACCTCAAGGGCCACGCCGGATCGACCGAGTCGCCGCAGCTCGCGCGGAGCCTCACCTACCACGTGTTCGCCAAGAGCGTGCGCACGTACAAGAAGCGCAACCTGCAGGCCGCGGCGAGCCTCGTCGCGCGCTTCGCGCGCGAGCACCCGGAGCTGTTCGTCGGCATCGTGCTCGATTCCGACACGTACATGAACCCGTTCTTCCGCGGGCACAAGACGTTCGACTACAACCCGGGGATGCTGCGGCAATTCCGCGACTGGCTGCGCGGCACCGGTCCGTACGCCGGCCGCACCGAGGGCGGCGCGCCGGACCTCCGCGCCTATCGCCGCAAGACCGTCTACACGCTGCCGCAGGTCGCCGCGATCGCGCGGCAGGGCTGGACGTCGTGGGACAAGGTCGATCCGCCACGCGAATTCCCGGGCTCGTACATCACGCCGGACGTGCCGCCCGGCAAGCTCCGTATCTGGGACGACCCGTGGTGGCACCTGTGGGAGGAGTTTCGCAAGCACATCGTCGACCTGCACTACGACGAGCTGTCGACGTGGGCGCGCGAGACGGGCATCCCGCCCGATCGCATCTTCACCGCGCAGGGCTTCATCCGCCCGGATCCGGGCCGCAATCCGTTCGCGGTGACGCTCGCGAGCCACGGCCAGAACTACGACTCGTCGGGCGTCTCGGTCGAGGGCGCGATCGCGCGGGACGGGCACCTCGGCGCGGTCATCTACGGCGAGGCCGCGCGCAACGACGTGCCGATGGAGATCCCGCACACGATGTTCGCGACCTTCGCGCGCATGGACGAGGGGTGGGGCGTGGTCGAGTTCAACTCGGCCGATCTCAAGACGCCGAAGCTCAAGCCGCCGTATGCGTGGACCTACGGGGCGCTGCGCGACATGTACAACTACAGCGCGCGCGAGGTCTCGATCATGGCGTGGAACGGCAGCAACGGGATCTACGAGGACCATCCCGACTACCTGCCGTACACCGCGTGGCGCAACACGCCGAACGAGGACGCGATGCGCGATTTCCTCGTGTCGCACGCCGACCTGCCGTTCGGCGCGAAGCTCTGGACGTTCGGCACCGCGCGGCTCGCGTCCGACGACGGCTGGACGACCTCACGAGGCACGCTCACCGCCGGAAGGAGCCACGTCGCCGTCGCGCCCGACCGCGGCGTCGTCGAGCTCTTGTCGCCCGTCGACCAGGTGATCCGCGCGAAGCGCATCGACCTCGCGCTCGTGCGGGCATGGTCCGGGCCCACGCCGCAGGCGATCGCGGTGCACGCGCGCACCGCGCCCGACCAACCGTGGCGCGAGATCGGCCGCGCGTCCGGAGGCGAGCGCGTGCCGCTGCGCTGGCCGCCCGACTGGCGCGACGCGATCGCGGTGCAGGTCAAGCTCGAGCTCGCCTACGCGCCCGACGTCGCTAACGCGCGCGTCGACCGCGTGCTTCTCTACCCGGCGCAGGACGCGTACCGCGGCGGCATCCGCCAACATTAATGGTTACGCTCGGCGCGCGCGACCGCGGCCGCGACAACAATCTCAACCTGCTGCGCTTCGTCGCGGCGTCGCTCGTCGTCCTCTCGCACAGCTATCCGCTGTCGGGGCATCTCGCCGACGAGCCGCTCGCGCGCGCGACGCGCATCTTCGACTTCGCGTCGGTCGCCGTCATCGTGTTCTTCGCGATCAGCGGCTACCTCGTCGCGCGAAGCTTCGATCGCTCGCGGAATCTCGCGACCTACGCGCGGTCGCGCGCGCTGCGCATCCTGCCCGCCTACGTCGCCGCGACGTTCTACGCGGCGCTGGTGATCGGACCCTGGGCGACGACGTTGCCGATCGCCGAGTACCTGGCCGATTCGCGCACGTGGATCTACGTACGCGAGACGCTGCTGTTCGTCGGCATCGACCGGCTGCCCGGCGTGTTCGCGGACAATCCGTATCCGCTCGCGATCAACGGCTCGCTGTGGACGCTGTGGCTCGAGGTGTTCTGCTATGCGGCGCTGGCGATCGCAGGGGCGCTCGGCGCGCTTCGGCGCCCGTGGCTCGCGCTCGCGCTGGCCGTCGTGCTCTTCGCGCTCGGGGATCTGTTGCCGGCGTTCGTGACATGGATGCCGCGCGGTGACGCCTTCCTGGGACCGCGGCTCGGCGGGACGTTCGTGGCGGGTGCGCTGGCCTACGCGTGGCGCGACCGGATCCCGCTATCGCCGTGGATTGCGCTGGCCGCGCTGGTCGCGGGCGTCGCGCTGCTCGATACGCGCGTCGAGGTGTACGCGCTCTACGGCGCGATCGTCTACGTGACGCTCGTGCTCGCGTACCTCCCGTCGCTCGACGTGCCGGGATTCCGCCGCGTCGGCGACTACTCGTACGGGATCTACGTGTACGCGTATCCGACGCAGCAGGCGATCGCGTCGGTGCTCGGCCCGATGCCGCCGTTGTTGCTGTTCGGCCTCGCCTACCCGGCGATCTTCGCGCTCGCGTTCGCGAGCTGGCACGCGATCGAGCGGCCGGCGCTGCGGTTCAAGCGCCCATCCCGTCAGGCTGAAGCCTGACCCACAACGACGCTAGCGCTATCTCTCTTCCGACTTGATCTCGACGTAGGCGCGGTCGCGCGTCTGGCGCACGAAGTCGGCGAACTGCTCGTCCGACTTGCGCTGGCGCAGCGCTTGTCGCGCCTGGTCGCGCTGCCGATCCTTCGACACGTCCTGATCACGGCGCTCGAGCACCTGAACGAGGTGCCAGCCGAACGGCGTGCGCACCGGCGGCGAGATCTCGTTGACCTTGAGCCCCTCCATCGCGCGCCCGAACTCGGGAACGACGTCGCTCGACGTGATCCAACCGAGCTCACCGCCGCGCGCGGAGCTCGCGTCCTCGGAGTTGACGCGCGCCTGGTCCTCGAACTTGCCGCCGGTCTCGAGCCGCTCGCGGATCCGTTCGATCTTGGCCTTCGCCTCGACGTCGGACGTGAGCTCGTTGACCTTGACCAGGATGTGGCGCACGCGCGACTGCTGGACGACGGACGGGGAGTTGCGGCCGCGCTCGTCGACGACCCTGAGGATGTGGAAGCCGGCAGGGCTCCGGATCAAACCCGACGTCTCGCCCTTCTTGAGCGCGCGCACCGACTCGACGAACACCGACGGCAGGCGCGCCGGCGTGCGCCAACCGAGGTTGCCGCCCTGCTGCGCGTCGTTCGCGTCCGACCACGTCGCCGCGACCTGCGCGAAGTCCTCGCCGGCTTTCACCTTCGCGAGCGCCTGCTCGGCGCGCGCCTGTCGCTGGCCGATCTGCTCGGGCGAGCTCTGCTCGGGCACGCGCACCAGGATGTGCGAGACGAGGTACTCGTTCTCGCCGCCCGCCTGCACGGCGACCGTCGCGAGGTAGTTGTCGACCTCGGCGTCTGACACGATGATCTTGCTGTCGATCTCGCGGTCGCGCACGCGCTGGATGACGAGCTCGCGGCGGATGTCCTCGACGTACTTCTGGTAGGCGATGCCCTCGCGGTCGAGCACCTTGCGGAATTCCTCGGGCGAGAGCTTGTTCTCCTGGGCGATGCGCAGGATCGTGCGCTCGACCGTCGTGTCGTCGACGCGGATGCCGGTTTCCTTCGCGTACTGCAGCATCGCGCGCTCGGTGATGAGCCGGTCGAGCACCTGCTTCTCGAGCACGTCGGGCGCCGGCGGCTGGAGGCGCGACTCCTTGAGCTGCTGCATCAGCACGCGCTTCTGCTCGTTCACCTCGAACTGCGTCAACGCTTCGTCGTTGACGACGGCGATGACGCGGTCGAGCGTGACGGGCTCGCGCGACGAGGTCGAGGGACCGGGCGCGGGGCGCAGGTTCGGCGGCAGCGGTCGCGGGCCGCCGAGACCGGGCATCGGGCTGGGGCCGAGCGGGGTCTGCGGCTGGGCGAAGGCGAGCGCCGACGCGGCGAGCGCCAGGGCAGTGGTGGCGAGGCGCAGCACGGTCGTCATCGGAAGAACCTTTTAGAATTCCGGCAGCGGATCGGCGGTGCGATCGCGCTGCATCAACAAGGGGTCGTTCACCGGAACATAGCCCGGCACGCTGCGTCGGAGCAGGTCCAGCGGACTGGTTCCGACCCGCGCGAGACCGTTGAGTTCCAGCTGGATGAAGAACGACGTGTTGGTCTGTTCGACCGTCGTCGCGAGGCGGTGGAGCACCGCACGCAGCACCCAGCAGTCGCCATTGTACTCGACGCCCGCGATCCCCTCGAGGAGCTTGCGGTCGACCAGCGAGTAGTTGAAGCGCCCCAGCAGCGTCCACTGGTGCGTCACCGGCCACTGGCCGGCGAGGTCGATCTGCTTGATCTGCTCGGTCGCGCCGTTCGGGTTCACCAGCTGGCGCGTGAACCGGTAGCTCGCCGAGAAAGCGCTGCCCGCCGTCGGCGTGTAGCGCAACGCGAAGTTGAAGCGCTCGACCGAGCCCCGGTCGAGGTTCTGCTGCAGCAGGCCCGCCACCGCCCACGCCTCCGAGATGCGCCCCTCGACCGCCGCGAGGATGTCCGAGCTCGACGCGGAGCGCGGCACCTCGTTCAGCGTCACGCGCTGGTCCTCGAAGTAGAAACGCTGCGCGAGTGCGACGCGCAGCCGCTCGGCACCGGTGCCGGGCTGCAGCAGCCGGGACGTGACGCCGATCGTGAGCTGGTTCGCATCGCCGACGCGGTCGTTGCCGAGGTAGCGGTTCTCCGTGAAGAGCTGCCCGAAGTTGTAGTCGTCGATCGCCGAGTCGAACACCGGCAGCGAGTTCTGCTCGCGGAACGGGATGTAGACGTAGTAGGCGCGCGGCTCGAGCGTATGCGTGAAGCGCGTTCCGAACAGCTCCCACTCGCGCTCGAACACGAGGCCGGCGTCGAGGCTCGTGATCGGGATCGCCAGGCTGCGGTTCCGGTTGTCGCCGAAGCTCGCGTCGAGGTCGTACTTGCGGACGTGGATGCCCGTGCGCGCCGCGACGAACCAGCCGGGCGTGCCGGTCTTCCAGGCAAGCTGCGGGTACAGCACGGCGCGACCGCCCTCGACCTGCGTGTCGGACCGGAACCGCGTGTACTCGCCGAAGCCCGACCACCACAGCCCCGCCCACGGCGTCTCGGCGAGCGTGCCGACGATCTGCGGCACGCGGTGGTAGGGCGGCACGATCGGCGCGTTCGGATCCTGCAGGACCTGGAACGTCTGCACGCGGCCGAGCGCGCTCCAGGGCCCGTTCGCCCACGTGATGCCGGCCTCGCGCGGCAGCGTCTGCTGCGACGTGATCGCAATGCGGTCGGCGAGGTCGGCGAAATACTTGTCGTCGCTGACCTTGTTGAGATCGAGGTAGCCGCCGAACCCGTGGGGCATCTGCTGCTGGTGGCGCCACACGAGCGCATACCGCGTCGTGTCGGTCTGCCGGTCGTTCGGCAGCACCTGCGCATCGGCCTCGCCCGCGTTCTGCCACTCGTCGCGGCCGAACAGGTAGCGGAACTGCCCGCCGACCTGCAGGCCGCGCTTGGTCATGAGCCGCGGCGTGACCGTCGCGTCGTAGTTCGGCGCTAGGTTGAAGTAGTAGGGCAGCGCGAACTCGATGCCGCGTGCGCCCGACGATCCGGCCGTCGGCACGAGGAAGCCGCTCTTGCGCTCGTTGGAGAGCGGGAACTCGAGCCACGGCGCGTAGAAGATCGGCGCGCCGAAGAAGCGCACGGTCGCGTTGCGCGCGGTCCCGACCATCCGGTCGGTGTCGAGGGAGAGCTCGCCGGTCTGCAGGTACCAGTCCTCGCGCGGCGCGACGCAGGTCGTGTAGCGGCCGCCGGTCACCTCGTACTTGTCCGGCCCGGCGAAGCGGATCTCGCCGGCGTCGCCGCGCGCGCCGGTCTCGCCGATGCCGAACGTCGGCGACCGGAACGATCCGGTCTGCGTGCCGCGCTGGTAGGTGAGCTCCGGACCGGTGATGTAGTCCACGCCCTTGCGCAGGAGCACGTTGCCGGTCGCGTGCACCTCGTCCTTGGTCAGGTCGTAGTCGAGCCGGTCGGCGAGCACGGTCTCGCCGTGCGCGCGCAGCTCGACGCGACCCTCGGCGCTGACCGAGCGGTTGGAAACGCCCTCGAGGCGGTCGGCGCGCAGGAACACGATCCCGCGCTCGGCGGCGTCGTCGAGGCCGAGCGTCGGGCGTTGCGGGCGTGCCACGGTCGTGCCGGGCGCCGGCTGACGCTGCGGCTGGATCGCCGGCGCAAGCTCGCGTGACGGCCGCAGCGTCAGCGGTTCGGGCGCTTCGGCGCGCTGCGCGCTCGCGGGCGCGGCGAGCGTCGCGCCGAGGGCGGCGGCGAGCGCGCGCATGACGAACCGGCGAGGACGACGCACGAGGGGAGTGAAAGCGCGGTTTGCTAGAATGACCCGAAGCATTCTACCCAAAGGCGCTCGCGGGTTCGCTCGGGCGGCCCTCACTTTCGTGACCGCTGGCGACCGCTTCCGCGCGCTCGAGGCCTGGCTTGCGACCGTGCTGCCCGGCACGCGGCGCGAAATCGCGCCCGCATCGGCGGACGCGAGCTTCCGCCGCTATTTCCGCGTCTCGCTCGACGAGCCGCGCTTCGGCGCCTCGGCGCTCATCGCGATGGACGCGCCGCCGCCGATGGAGGACTGCCGGCCCTTCGTCCACGTCGCGCGGCTCCTGGGCGATGCCGGCGTGCACGCGCCGACGGTCCTCGCGCAGGACCTCGAGCGCGGGTTCCTGCTGCTCACCGACCTCGGGAAAATCACCTACCTCGAGGTTCTCGACGACGAGCGAGCACCGGCGCTCTATCTCGACGCGATCGACGCGCTGGTGCGCTGGCAGAAGGCGTCGCGCGAGGGAGAATTGCCGCCGTACGACGAGAAGCTCCTGCGCCGCGAGCTCGACCTGTTTCCGGATTGGTATCTCGCCAGGCACCTCGGGCTCACGCTCGACGCGTCGCAGCGCGAAACGCTCGAGCGTGCATTTTCGTTGCTGCTCGACAACAACCTCGCGCAACCGCGCGTGTACGTGCACCGCGACTACCACTCGCGCAACCTGATGCTGTCGGCGCCGAATCCCGGCGTGCTCGACTTCCAGGACGCCGTCCACGGTCCGATCACCTACGACCTCGTGTCGCTGCTGCGCGATGCCTACGTCGC
>DATBSV010000391.1:0-8913 GCA_036559685.1 Casimicrobiaceae bacterium | reverse complement strand
AGGTTGATCGCGAGCGACTCGAACATCGGGAAGCCGTCGTCGACGATCGCGGGCACCGCGCCCATCGGGTTGATCGCGAGGAACGCCGGCTCCTTGACCTCGGGGCCGGCGAAATGGTGCTGGGCGTGCTCGAAGGGCAGTCCCAGCTCGCGGGCCGCCCAGAGGGTCCGGAACGCGCGCGACGCGGCGATGCCGTAGATCGTGAGGCTCATCGGAGTGGCTTTGCTAGAATCGCGCGATGGCTGGTGAGTCCCGCACCGTGCCCGCGCGTGAGCCCCGCATTCTAGCCGATCGGGTGCGTCGCGCCGTCTGGCCGCTGGGGCCGTGGAACGCGGCCGCGCTCGTCGCGCTCGCGCTCTCGGGCGTCGCAGCCTTCGGCCTCGCCCCCGGCACGAAGCTCGACGAGGTGCCGACCCGGCTCACCATCCGCGCGCTCGACGCGCCGTCGATCGCCGATGCCCAGGCCGGACGCACCGACTTCGCGTACTGGCGCGAGGAGCGCGTGCGCCGCGGCGACACGATCGGCGAGCTGCTCGCGCGCGCCGGCATCGACGACGCGGCGCTTCGTGCGGTCGTGCGCAGCGACCCGGCTGCGCGCCCGCTCTACCAGCTGAAGCCCGGCCAGGCCGTGCGCGTCGCGACCGACCGCGACGGGAGCCTGCTCGAGCTGCGCTTCGCGCCGACGTCCGATCGCACGCTGACGATCCGTCGTCGCGGAGACGCGCTCGAGGCGCGATCGACCCAGGCCGACGTCGAGACCCGCGTCGCGCTCAAGTCGGGTGTGATCGGCTCGTCGCTGTTCGGCGCGGCCGACGCGATCGGATTGCCCGACGCGATCACGCTCGCGCTCGCCGATGCGTTCTCGGGCGACATCGATTTCTACCACGACCTTAGGCGCGGCGATCGCTTTTCCGTACTGTACGAGACGCTGCACGTCGACGGCGAGCCCGCCGGCACCGGACGCATCCTCGCGGCCGAGTTCGAGAACCGCGGCAACCTGCTCCGCGCGTATCGCTGGGCCGCGCCCGACGGCACCGAGAGCTACTACACGGCGGATGGCCGCAGCACGCGCAAGGCGTTCCTGCGCTCGCCGATGGCGCTGTCGCGCGTGACGAGCGGATTCACGCTCGCGCGGCTGCATCCGATCCTGGGCACATGGCGCGCGCACAAGGGCATCGACTACGGCGCGCCGACCGGCACGGCCGTGCGCGCGACCGCGACGGGTGTGGTCGCGTTCGCGGGGCGCCAGGGCGGTTACGGCAACGTGGTGATCGTGCGCCACGGCGGCCAGTACTCGACGCTGTACGGCCACCTGTCGCGCTTCGCGAAGGGCGTGACGGCCGGCGCGCGCGTGAACCAGGGCGACACGATCGGCCATGTCGGGCAGACCGGCTGGGCGACCGGGCCGCACCTGCATTACGAGCTCCGTGTCGCGAACGAGCCGCGCAATCCGCAGGCGATCGCGCTTCCCGTCGCCGAGACGGTGCCACTGTCGCAGCGCGGCGCGTACGCGGCCGCGATCGTGCCGCTGTCCGAGCAGCTCGCGCTCGCGTACTTCCCGCCGCGGCTCGCGTCGTCGGAGTAAGCCGGTAGTGGCCTCCCGCGAGCGCTACGCGGGCGTGATGTCCGGCACGAGCCTCGATGGCGTGGACGCCGTCGTCGCCGAGTTCGCACCGGGCAGTGGGCGCGTCTGCGATTCGCTCGGCGCCGTCCACTTGCCATTTCCGCGCGCGCTGCGCGACACGCTTGCGTCGCTGCAGACAAGCGGCGCCGACGAGCTCGCGCGCGCCGCCGACGCGACCGTGCAACTCGCGGATCTCTACGCCGAGGCGATCGTCGCCGCGTGCGCGAACGCGTCGATCGCGCCGGACGACCTCGTCGCCGCCGGCGTGCACGGCCAGACCGTGCGCCACCGGCCCGAGGCCGGCTGGACGATCCAGCTCAACGACGCCGCGCGCATCGCCGAGCGTGCGGGCGTCACGGTCGTCTCCGGTTTCCGCCATCGCGACATCGCGGCGGGCGGGCAGGGCGCGCCGCTGGTGCCCGCGTTTCACGCGGCGCTGTTCGGCGACGCATCGCGCCACCGCGTCGTCGTCAACATCGGCGGCATCGCGAACCTGACCGACCTGCCGCCCGGCGGCGTCGTGCGCGGCTTCGACACCGGACCGGGCAACGTGCTCTGCGACCTGTGGCACGCGCAGCATCGCGAAGGCCCGTTCGACGCCGACGGCGCGTGGGCCGCGTGCGGCCGGCCGGTGGCGACGCTGCTCGACGCGATGCTTCGCGATTCCTATTTCGCGCGGAAGCCGCCCAAGAGCACCGGGCGCGATCGCTTCCACTCGGGCTGGCTCGACGAGCACCTCGCGAAAAGTGCGCCCGGCGCGGCGCCTCCCGACGTGCAGGCCACGCTCGTCGCGCTGACCGCGCGCACGATCGCCGATGCGGTTCGCGCGTGCGCGCACGACGGCGTCGAAGTCCTGGTGTGCGGCGGCGGCGCGCGCAACGGCGCGCTGATGCGCGCGCTCGCACACGAGCTCGCGCCTCGCACGGTGGTCCCGACGTCGGACCGCGGTGTCGCCGTCGACCACGTCGAGGCGCTCGCGTTCGCGTGGCTCGCGCGCGAGGCGCTCGCCGGCCGTCCCGGGAATCTGCCAGCCGTGACCGGCGCGACCGGGCCGCGCGTCCTAGGCGCGATCCATCCCAAGTGACTCCGGAGCTTCCATGACGTCGCGACGCACGGCCCTCATCACCGGCTCGACCAGCGGCATCGGCGCGGGCATCGCCGAGGCGCTCGCCCGCGACGGCCACGACATCGTGCTGAACGGCCTGGGCGACGCGTCCGCCATCGAGGCGCAGCGCGCGGCGCTCGAGCGCGCGCATGGCGTGAAGGTGCGCTTCGTGCACGCCGATATGGCAAAACCCCAAGAGATCGAGGCGATGATGAAACGCGCGGGGGCCGTCGACGTGCTCGTGAACAACGCCGGCATCCAGCACGTGGCCGCGGTCGACGAGTTCCCGCCCGAGAAGTGGGACGCGATCCTCGCGATCAACCTGTCCGCGACGTTCCACGCGACGCGTCTCGCGATCCCGTCGATGAAGGCGAAGGGATGGGGACGGATCATCAACATCGCGTCGGCGCACGGGCTGGTCGCCTCGGCGTACAAGGCCCCCTACGTCGCGGCGAAGCACGGCGTGGTCGGCTTCACCAAGTCGGTCGCCCTCGAGGTCGCGCAGGCGGGGATCACGGTCAACGCGATCTGCCCGGGTTATGTGCGCACGCCGCTGGTCGAGGCGCAGATCCCGGACCAGGCGCGCAAGCACGGACTGTCGGAAGCGGACGTCGTGCAAAAGGTGATGCTCGCCGAGCAGCCGACGCGGCGCTTCATCGACATCGACGAGGTCGCGAGGCTCGCGGCCTACCTCGTTTCGGACGCCGCGCGGTCGATCACCGGGACCGCCGTGACGATCGACGGGGGTTGGACGGCGCATTGAAGCGCCCAAACGACGACGGGGCCCGCGGGCCCCGTCGCGGTCCGCACGCGGCGGTTAAACGGTGAAGCTCGACCCGCAACCGCAGGTCGACTGCGCGTTCGGGTTCTTGATCACGAACTGCGCGCCTTCGAGCCCGTCGCTGTAGTCGATCTCGGCGCCGACGAGGTATTGGTAGCTCATCGGGTCGATCAGGAGCGTCACGCCGTTCTTGACCATCGCGGTGTCGTCCTCGGCCGCGACCTCGTCGAACGTGAAGCCGTACTGGAAGCCCGAGCAGCCGCCGCCGGTCACGAACACGCGGAGCTTGAGGTCGGGATTGCCTTCCTCCTCGATCAGCGCGCGGACCTTCTCGGCCGCGGCATCGGAGAAGACCAGCGGGGCGGGCATCTCGTTCATCGCATTCATCGTCGTTTCCTTTCGGCGCCTAAGGCACCGTCTCCGATTCGTCTGGGGCCGGCGTCGTCTAGACGCTCTGGGCCCGCTTCAATTCGACCACCGACGCCGTCCCGGGTTCGGCGGCGTGGTTGAGGCGCCCCTGCACGATGGCGCCGACGTGCATCTCGAGCGTCTTGTAGGACACGTCGCCGGTGACGCGCGCCTTCGGCTGCAGCTCGAGGTAGTCGCTCGCCGAGACCGGGCCGTTCACCGTGCCGTTGACCACGATGTGCGAGACCCGGATATCGCCGTCGACGCGCGCATGCTCGCTGATCACCAGCGTCCCCGCCTGACTGTCGACCGTGGCGACGTTGCCGGTCACCTGCCCGTCGATCCTCAAGCCCCCGACGAACACGATGTCGCCCCGGACCGTGGTCCCGGCGCCGATCAGGCAGTCGATCCGCTTCTGCGGCGGTGGCGCTTGCTTCTTGTCTCCGAACATGGAGGCCTCCCTACGACAAGGCAAGGGTCCGCGTCGCCCGGGGGACGTTCGCCCCCGATTCGTAGGCGCGGACGGTCAGCGACCGGACCTGGGTCCCTTTGGGCACCTTCAGGACGCCCTCGATCCTTTGATAATACTTGAATCGCAGCTTCAGGGCCGCTGCCGACTCCGGCTGGTCGGCCGGCAGGTTGAGTGTCGCCGGGGCGCCGGTCCCCATGTTGTCCCCGGGCATCGACAGGACCGCCGCCAGCGCGACGTAGCCGTCGAACTCGTCCCGCGGCGTCCCGCCCCGGACGACCAGGATGCTGTAGGTCCAGGCATCGTCGGCTTCGCTTCGCTCGACCACCAGTCGCGGGATCGCCACGCCGACCGTCTTGCTCGCATCCGACACGAGCTTCTGCAGGAACGCGGCCTCTTCCTTGACCTGCTGGTTTTCCTGCGAAAGCTCGGCGACCTGCTTGGTGAGCGCGGCCTGCGCGCCGCGCGTCATCGCCAGCTCGCTCTCGAGCGCCGAGTTCGTCTGGCGCAACGTGGCCGCTTCCTGCGCAAAGCGCGAAGCGTCGGCCGCGGCCGACGCGAGCTGCTGCTCGATCGCCTTGCGGTTGAAGCCGCCGAAGATCTGCCCGAAATCGAATCCCCACCACCACATGCCGCCGATCAGCGCGACGAGCGCGAGCGCGACGGCCGCGCGCCACGGCCAGCCGAGGTGCGTGCGCACCGCCATGCGCGGTGCGCTGATCGAGAAGCGTCGGCGGAGCCGGCGCCATGCGGGATCGATGGCCACCGGCTACATGGCTACGGGAGGACCGGCAACGCTTCGAGCCCCGTGCTCTCGGGAAGCCCGAACATCAGGTTCATGTTCTGGATCGCCTGGCCCGCGGCGCCCTTGACGAGGTTGTCCTCGACGACGAGCACCACGACGAGGTCGGTGCCGGCGGGGCGGTGCACGGCGATGCGCAGCATGTTCGACGCGCGCACCGAGCGCGTGTCGGGCAGCGCGCCGGCGGGCATCACGTCGACGAACGGCTCGCCGGCGTAGCGCTTCTCGAACAGCGCCTGCAGGTCGACGTCGCTCCTGACGACCGGTGCGTAGAGCGTGGCGAAGATCCCGCGGATCGCCGGCGTCAGGTGCGGCGTGAACACCAGCGACAGCGGCGTCTTCGACACGGCCTCGAGCCCCTGCTGGATCTCGGGATGGTGGCGATGCCCCTTGACGCCGTACGCGGAGAAGTTGTCGGACGCCTCGGCGAACAGCAGGTTGAGCTCCGCCTTGCGGCCCGCGCCCGACACGCCCGACTTGCAGTCCGCGATCATGTGCTTGGTGTCGATCACGCCGGCCTCGACGAGCGGCAGGAAGCCCAGCTGCACCGCGGTCGGGTAGCAGCCCGGGTTGCCGACGATGCGCGCCTTGCGGATCTTCTCGCGGTTCACCTCGGGCAGGCCGTAGACGCTCTCGGCGAGCAGGTCCGGGCACGCGTGCGGCATCTTGTACCAGCGCTCGAACACCGCCGGGTCCTTGAGCCGGAAATCGGCGGCGAGGTCGATGACCTTGACGCCCGCGCCGAGGAGATCGCGCGCCTGCGCCATCGCGACGCCGTGCGGCGTCGCGAAGAACACGAGGTTGCATTCGCGCAGCCCCGCCTTGTCGGGCTCGACGAACGACAGCGCGTCGTAGCGGCGCCGCAGGCTCGGGAACATGTCGGCGACGCGCGTCCCGGCGTCCTTGCGCGACGTGATCGCGCGCACGGTGACGTCCGGGTGCAGCGCGAGGAGCCTCAGGAGCTCGACCCCGGTGTACCCGGTGCCGCCGACGATGCCCACTTCGATCATCATGCCTCCGTCATAAGAGGTGTCAAATTCTAGCAAGTTCTGCCCGCGCGGGCAGAAGCCCGGCTTCGGGACCCCGACCCCAGCAACGAAAAGGCCGCCCGACGGCGGCCTTTTCGAGGGATGCGGGGAGCCCGCAGGCCGTCAGCGCTTGCTGAACTGCTTGCGGCGTCGCGCCTTGTGCAGGCCGACCTTCTTGCGCTCGACCTCGCGCGCGTCGCGCGTGACCAGCCCCGCCTTCGACAGGACCGGCTTGAGCTCCTTGTCGTAGTCCATCAGCGCGCGCGTGATGCCGTGGCGCACCGCGCCGGCCTGGCCCGACTCCCCGCCGCCGATCACGTTGACCATCACGTCGAACGTCGTCTGGTGGTTGGTGAGGACCAGCGGCTGGCGCACGACCATGCGGCCGGTCTCGCGCGCGAAGAACTCGTCGACCGGCTTCTCGTTCACGACGATCTTGCCGCTGCCTTGCTTCATGAACACGCGCGCGACCGACGTCTTGCGCCGCCCCGTGCCGTAGTAGTAGTTGCCGATCATGTCAGGCCTTCGAAACGTCGAGGGGCTTGGGTTGCTGCGCCGTGTGCGGATGCGACGCGCCCGCGTAGCACTTGAGCTTCTTCAGCATCGCGTAGCCGAGCGGGCCCTTCGGCAGCATGCCCTTGACCGCCTTCTCGAGCGCGCGGCCGGGGAAGCGCTTCTGCATGTCGCCGAACGTCGTGGTCCGGATGCCGCCCGGGTACGTCGTGTGGCGGTGATAGAGCTTGGTCTCGACCTTGGTGCCGGTGACGCGCAGCTTCTCGACGTTGGTGACGACGATGAAATCGCCGGTGTCCATGTGCGGCGTGTAGATCGGCTTGTGCTTGCCGCGCAGGCGCAGCGCGATCTGGCTCGCCAGGCGGCCGAGCACCTGGTCGGTGCCGTCGATGACGTACCAGTCCCGGCTGATGTCGGCGGGCTTGGCGGAGTAGGTTTTCATGGCGTGCCTTGCGGGTTCTAAACGTGCGGAGCAAAGTCTTGAATTGTAATCCGGAATCGACCATTCGGTCAACGGAGGCGGCCCTCGCGGCGGGTCCGCCGGATCGACCCCCGGAGGCAGTCCTCCACAGCCGGTCCGGCGCCAGTGTTGCGGCGGCGCAACAAACCCGGTACTCACATAAAAAAAGCGCGGTGCCGAGCACCGCGCTTGAAGATTCCATCCTAGGAGGAGGAGGGGATGGAATGCGCCGACGGTGGAGAAGGAGGACTCCCCGGCCCGTCGACGCATTTAGTCTCCCATATTGCATCGCACAACGCAACACGACCCCCGCCGGATCGTGGATAGTGGATGGTGGATGGCGGCCTTGCCACTCTTCCCCGATTCGACCCTCCGAGATCCACGATCATCTACTTAGAGTAAGCACTCGCACACATCATGAAAGCCCGGATCAAATGGACCGAGGGCATGTCGTTCGCCGCCGAGTCCGGCAGCGGACATGCGGTCCTCGTCGACGGCGCCCCCGAGCACGGCGGGCGCAACCTCGGGATGCGGCCGATGGAGATGGTTCTGGCCGGCGCGGCGGCCTGCACGGCGTTCGACGTGGTGCTGATCCTCAAGCGCGCCCGGCAGCCGGTCACCGACTGCGTGGTCGAGGCCGAAGCCGACCGCGCGGCCGTCGAGCCCAAGGTCTTCACGCGCATCCGGCTCGCCTACACGATCGCCGGCCGCGGGCTCGACCCGCGCCAGGTCGAGCGCGCGGTCAAGCTCAGCAAGGAAAAGTACTGCTCGGCGACGATCATGCTCGGCAAGACCGCCGAGATCGAGACGACGATCGCGATCGTCGAGGGCGATCGCGTGCCGCTCGGCGACGCGACGAGCGAATCGGCGGCGGCGAGCTAGCGAATCGCGCTTCTGCGCGGCGTCCTCTTGCAAGGGCCCGACGGTCCGTCGCGTTGCGCGTCGGACACTGCGGCGATCGCAAGCGCTCGTCGTCGATCCCTGCTTCGCAGGGGCCCTCGCCGACGAAGCGACGCCGCTACCGCGGCGGCAGCAGGCCGCGCACCTGCACGAGGATCTCGACGACGCTCTTCTCGCCGGCGTCGTCGACGAACTCGAACGCAAGCGGCACGGGGCGCTCGGTCGTGATCGTCGAGCGCAGGTCGACCAGCCGCAGCACCGAACCCTTCAGCGCGAAGCGCATCTCGCCGGCCTTGAGGTCGAGCTTGTCGACCACCTTCGGCCTGTCGTTGGGATCGCGCGGATCGAGCAGCACGATCTCCACGGCGCGCGCGAGCGGCGTCCGCACGCGCGCGAGCGTCAGCGGACGCTCGGTGATCACGTCGGCGTACGCGTCGGCCGATGCGCCGGCCAGCGCGGGGCGCATCCACGCGTTCTGGATCAGCGGCGCGGCGCTCGCGTGGTGCGTGAGCGACAGCGCGCACGCGGCGACCAAGGAGGCGAGCGCGCGCATCACGCGGGGTTCCTCAATAGACGGATGAGGCTCGACGTGTCCCAGCGCCCGCCGCCGCGCTGCTGCACGCGTCCGTAGAACTGGTCGACGAGCGATGTGACCGGCAGCGTCGCGCCGTTGTTGCGCGCTTCGTCGAGGCAGATGCCGAGGTCCTTGCGCATCCAGTCGACCGCGAAGCCGAAGTCGAACTTGTCGGCGACCATCGTCTTGCCGCGGTTCTCCATCTGCCACGACTGCGCCGCGCCCTTGCTGATGACGTCGAGCACGCGC
>DATBSV010000390.1:0-6298 GCA_036559685.1 Casimicrobiaceae bacterium | reverse complement strand
GGGGTTCACGAACCGGTTTCTCGCGCCGGGCACGCCGAACGAACCATGGACCCGCGCAGGCGAGGGCCAGGTCATTGGCGAAGGCTTAAGGGCCAACAACAGCAAGAAGTACCGCAACGGCTACTACTTCGCTCTCTGCGGGGATCGACTCGTGCTCACCGGCATCTCCGAGCAAGACCCTTGAGGCGCGTCGCGCGACGACCCCGCCCGCGGCGCTCGGAGCGTCGGTTATGCTAGACTCGCGACCCGCTGCAACCGGGAGACAGCGACGCGATCGAGTCGGGTCGTCGTCCACTGCCCCGGAACCGACCGGCACCGCGCCCGTAGCTCAATCGGATAGAGCACCGGCCTTCTAAGCCGGGGGTAACAGGTTCGAGTCCTGTCGGGCGCGCCATTCCACATGCGCGCGCAACAACGATTGCATCGGCGGTGGCTGTAGCTCAGCGGTAGAGTCCCGGATTGTGATTCCGGTTGTCGTGGGTTCGAATCCCATCAGCCACCCCATCTGCCTTCCATCCCGCGCTGCAGACGCTATGCTTCGCCGAGCCGGTAGATTCGGGTCGGCGTCGTCCGTCCCCGAATCAATGCCTCATCGAGCAAGTCGAAAACAAAGCGCTCGGATCCGGCCAGATCGCGCGTTTGCTCGGAAACGATGATCGTGGTTCCGTACTGCTTGTTCAGCCCCTCGAGTCGCGACGCGACATTTACCTCGTCGCCGATGACCGTATAGCCCATTCGATCCGGCGTTCCGATGAGGCCGTGGATCACGACACCGGTGTTGATGCCGATGCGCGCCCGCAGCGTGATGCCATCGCCGAATGTCCTGGCCTTCAACAATGCCTGGATTTCCACCGCGGCCAGGATGGCGTTCGCGGCGTGGTCCTTGGTCAGTCGGGGCGCGTTGAACGTGGCGAGGATGGCGTCGCCCTGGAACTGGTCGATGGCGCCTTCGTGCCGCACCACCGGCCCTGCGACCAGGGCGTAGAACTCGTTGAGCGTGTGCACCAGCAGTTCCGGCGCGAGACGCTCGGAGAGCGAGGTAAAGCTCTCGA
Organism: Casimicrobiaceae bacterium; assembly: GCA_036559685.1. Classification (GTDB taxonomy): domain Bacteria; phylum Pseudomonadota; class Gammaproteobacteria; order Burkholderiales; family Casimicrobiaceae; genus VBCG01. The sequence continues at coordinate 5,246 of DATBSV010000390.1, read as the reverse complement.
GATCGATGAACAGCATCGTCACCTCGCGCGGCTCCCCCACGCCGAGCTTCACCCCTTGATCCGACTTCTTGATGAGAGCGGCGACCTCCTCCGGCACGAAACGCGCGAGGTCCTGGTTGGTCTCGCTCTCGGTGACGGCGAAAGTGAGCAGGCGTCGGTTGCGCATGATGGCGAAACCGAGGACGGCAGTGACGACGAGTATCGCGATCACCTTGTCGACTTCGGCGCCGATCAGCAAGCGGTTCGACGTCATGTAAGTCACGTAGTCACGCGTAACCACCCTCTCGTGCGGATCGGCGATGACGACGTAGGCGACGAGCAGGACCCAGCCGACGACAGCGACGGCGCCCGCGGTCAGCACCTTGCGCGCGTCGAAATTGAGCGTGCGCAACGCAATGAAGATAAACACGTAAAGCAAGGTCGGCGCCTTCAGGTAGAACGACGGCGGCTGCTGATACTGCAGATGGAAGCTCCAGATGAGGCCGAGCAGGAGCGCCATGTCGATGACGATGGAAAGGTAGCGCAGCCATTCGGGCAGCCGATGCCGGTGCGCGAGAAACAGGCGCAGCAGCGTGAACGCGATGTAGGCGGCGAGCACCCACGGCACCGGGCGGAACGGGGCGTCGGCGCTGAACGTCTTCGGTGACGCCAGGTACACGAGGAAAAATCCCGATACCACCGCCATCTGGATCCAGCCGACCAGGATTTCGCTGCGCTCTTCCTGGACCCTTACCCGCGTCGCCACGCGCTCCGGCAAGGTGGGCCGTTGCATCAGCAGCGCGAACTTTCCTCGCCAGGGGAACTTCAGCGCCACGCGCATGGCGGCCTCCTCTACCACTCGTGCTGGTGAAAGTCGCGGCGACCGCTGACCCGTCGAGCTACGGCTGCACCAACGAGCGCACGTCCCATTCTATGTCGGTTGGCCGATCTGCGGGACGGGCGCGGCGAGCGCCGCCGAGCGGTACGCGCGTCAGTCGAAGACGTGCTCGAGCACGTCTTCGACCGCCTGGTCGACCGACGCTCGCTCGTAGCGGATCCGCCGCAGCCCGATCACGTAGCTCGCCAGCACCCGCATGGCGAGCACGTCGACACGGCGCGGTGCGGTGCGGACCGGCGACGCGGACGCAATGAGCTCGCCGAGATTGCGTCGCGTGTCGTCGATCATCGCCTGCGCGCGAACGTGGTCGTCGCCGCTCCAGAACCACTGGTAGCCGATCCACGCCATCACGACGTTGAGGCGCGCGAGGTCGAGCACGTAGAGCTCGCGTACCACGTCTGCGATGCGGCGCTTGAGCGCCGTGCGGCGCGCGTACGCGGCGCGGATGACCGCGAGCCGCGTCTGCCGGTCCTCGTCGCCGAGCGCGAGCAGGATCGAAGCCTTGCCGCCGACCGACTTGACCACCGCGGCCTTGGTGACCTCCGCGTCGCGCGCGAGGTCGTCGAGCCTGAGCGCCTCGAAGCCGTGCGACAGGATCCTCCGGCGCGCGCAGTGCAGCAGCCGCTCGCGCGTGCGCTGGCCGCGCACGACGTTCGCGGCATCCGCGCGGACCGGCCCGCGCTTGCCCCTGACGACGATCCCCATCGCGTCCCCCCTCGTCCCGGTCTGCCCCGGCGTGCCGACCAGTATACCGAGGTCACCGGCTGCCGGCGTTATGGTATACTCTGGTCACTATCTCAAGTAGAGCCGCGTAATCGGCCGGCGTCGAATCCGGGGGACGCGGATGCTTCTAGTGGACAACGAATTCAAGCGACTGGCCGGCGTCCTCGCGGACGAGGACGCAGCCTGGCTCGCGCTGCACAACGCGCACGCACGGCCGTCCGGCCGCCTCTACACGGCGCCGGGTCCCGTGCCGTTCCTGGGCGCGCTCGCGACGGCGCCGGTCGTGCTCCTGCTCTCGCATCCCGAGGTCGACGCCGACACGTCGCCGCACGACTACCGGTTCGCGCGCGAGGGCTGGCCGTTGGCCGCGCTGCATCCCGATGCGCCGATGGGGCTCGCCAGGCGCTGGGGGCGCCGGCTTGCGCCGCTGGTGCGCCTGTTCGGCGCGCAGCACGTCGCGCATTCGGTCGCCGCCGTGTTCCTGAGCCCGTGGCCCAGCGTCGCGCTCGACGTGCGCCTCGAGTTCCCGAGCCGCCGCACGCTGTACGGGCTCGTGGCGCGCGCGGCCGATCGCGATGCCGCGTTCGTCATCGGACCCGATGCGGACGGGTGGTTCGAGAGCCCGATCGTCGCCGAGCTGCCGGCCACGCGTCGCTCGACGACGTTCGCGGACGCGTCCGAGGAGCTCGATGCGGGCGCGATCGGGGTCGACGCGTGGGAGCTCCTCCGCGCGCGCATCGAGGTTCACGCCTGGCTTTAGGCCGGGTTTACCTTCAGGCTTTTCCAGTCGCGCCATTGCGCCGGGTAGCGGCGCACGTAATCGTCCATCCGTTTCGCGAACGCCTGCGCCGCCGCATCGAGCGCGGCGTCGGCATCGTCGTCGCGCGCAACCACGATCGGCGGCTCGACGACGACGCGCAGCTTGCCGTCTCGCTCGCGCACGGTGAACACCGGCAGCAGCCGCGCGCCGGCGAGCCGCGCGAGTCCCGGTGCGCCGACCGCAACCTCCAGCGTGCCGCCAAGCAGCGACACGGCCGCGATACGTTGTCCTTCCCATGCGCCGGCCGTGATCGACACGATGCCGTTCCTGCGCAGCACGCGCTGCGCGGCGAGCGTCGCGGCCATCGGCTTCGCGCGGTCGATCAGGATGCGCCCCGCGAGATGACGGAGCTCGGCGCGCACGCGCAGCCGGTTGACCGTCGCGATGCCGGCGCGCGACTTCGAGAAGCCGTGCTCGGGGCGGCTCACGTGCCACGCGCGGTGGCCCGCGCCGGCGAGCGCCTTCTTGGTCGCGAGCGCGTTGAAGCAGAAGTGCGCGACCCATAGCACCGCGCCGCGTCCCGCCGCGAGCGCTTCGTCGACGTGCGCTGCGCCCTCGAGCGTGAGCCGCGGCGTCCAGCCTCGCGGACCGAGCTCGCGCAGGATCTGCACGTGGTGCTCGCTGCGGCCGGCGGCCGAGTCGAGCGCGAAGCCTCGCGCGTCGAACGTGGCGCTCCCATCCCCCAGCACGCGTTCCGCCGTGCGCGCGACAGGTCCCGGATCGAACCAGCGCAGCCGTGCCTTGGCGGTCTCGAGTCGCCGGCACGCCGCCTGCCAGCGCGGCTCGGGCAGCGCCAGCGCGATCGCCGCGAGCACCGGCAGCTCCGCGGCGAACGCGATGTCCTCGCGCGCGACCCAGGGCCGGGGCGCGGCATGGGGCGTACGTCGGCGGATCGTCATCGGCGTCGCGGGGACGCGCGGTATGATCGGTCGCCGTGCGCGCGATCGTCCATGACTGACCCGGATACCACGTTTGTCCTCACGAGCTGTCGCCGCTTCGATCTGCTCGCCGAGACGATGCTCACGTTCCTCGAGCACAACACCGCGCCGATCGCGCGCTACGTGCTCGTCGAGGATTCGGCCGACGAAAGCGTGCGCGACGCGATCGGTGGGCTGCCCATCCCGATCGAATTCCTCGTCAATCGTACGCCGGTCGGCCAGCTGGCCAGCATCGACCGCGCCTATGCGACGGTCGGCACGCCGTTCGTGTTCCATTGCGAGGACGACTGGCGCTTCTTCCGCGCCGGCTTCGTCGAGGAATCGCGCGCGGTGCTCGACGCGCGCGACGACGTTTCCGTGGTCATCGCGCGGCGCGCGGGGCAGAACTGGACGCACGACGCGCTCGTCGCCAGCGCCTCGGTCGAGCGCGTGAACGGCGTCGACGTGCGCTTGCCCGCGCCCGACGTGAGCCCGGTATGGGGAGGCTACGCGTTCAATCCGGGCCTGCGGCGGCTCGCCGATTGGCGCCGGCTCGGCGCGTTCGCGCCGCTCGGGAACGAATCCGCCACGAGCCTTTGGTTCAAGGCGCGCGGCATGCGCTGCGCATACCTAGAGGCGCCGGCCTACGAGACGACCGGCCGGGCGCGGCACGTGCGGGAGCGCGCACCGCCGCCGACACCCTCCCCTATGATGCGAGGACGATGATGGACGATGCCACGATCCGCAAGCTCTCGCGCAGGATCTCGCGGCCGCACCGTATCGAGCGCGGCGACAAGTTCCGGCTGAAGGACCACGATCCCGGCTCGATCGGCGTGCTCGAGTCGGGCCACAAGGACGAGGCCAAGGCACTGCTCGAGGAAGGCAGGGAATCGCTCGCGCGGCTGCAGGACATGCTCTACGCGCAGGATCGCTGGTCGCTGCTGTGCGTGTTCCAGGCGATGGACGCCGCCGGCAAGGACGGCGTGATCAAGCACGTGATGTCCGGCATCAACCCGCAGGGCTGCCAGGTCTATTCGTTCAAGGCGCCGTCGCACGAGGAGCTCGACCACGACTTCCTGTGGCGCTGCGCGGTACGGCTCCCTGAGCGCGGCCGCATCGGCATCTTCAATCGCAGCTACTACGAGGAAGTGCTCGTCGTGAGGGTGCACCCCGCGTTCCTCGAGGCGCAGCGACTGCCCCCGCAGGTCGTCGGCAAGCGGCTGTGGGACGAGCGCTACCAGGACATCCGCGGCTTCGAGCGCCACCTGGCGCGCAGCGGCACGGTGGTCCTCAAGTTCTTCCTCAACGTCTCGCGCGAGGAGCAGAAGCGCCGCTTCCTCGAGCGGATCGAGGAGCCGGAGAAGAACTGGAAGTTCTCGGCGGCCGACGTGCGCGAGCGCGGGCACTGGGACGCGTACATGGATGCCTACGAGACGATGATCCGCGAGACCTCGTCGCCGGACGCGCCGTGGTACGTCGTGCCGGCGGACAACAAGTGGTACACGCGCGTGGTCGTCGGCGGCGCGATCGTCGACGCGCTCGAGCGGCTCGACCTCCAATACCCGAAGCTCGACAAGGCGCAGCTCGCTGAGCTCGCCGTTGCGCGGAAGTCGTTGGCGGCCGAGAAGAAGTCGCGCCGAGGGTCCTAGCGTCCGTCCATGCGCTTCACGATCGCCACCTACAACATCCACAAGGGCTTCTCGCACCTGACGCGGCGCATGGTGATCCACGAGCTGCGCGAGCGGCTCCACCACATGGCCGCCGACGTGCTGTTCCTGCAGGAGGTGCAGGGCTCGCACGACCGGCACGCCGAGCGCTACAACGACTGGCCGGGGAAGGGGCAGCACGAATTCATCGCCGACCAGGTCTGGCACGAGGTCGCCTACGGCAAGAACGCGATCTACCGGCA
>DATBSV010000389.1:0-6443 GCA_036559685.1 Casimicrobiaceae bacterium | reverse complement strand
GGTGTCGGAATTCGGCGTGCCGAAGGTTATCGGCGCCAACTACAGCGTGCTCGCGATCGACATCTACAAGCAGGTGATCGGCCAGCAGAACTTCCAGATCGGCGCGGTCGTGGGCCTGATCCTGCTCGTGCCGGCGCTGGTTGCGTTCTTCGTCGACTACGCGATGCGCGTGCGCCAGAAGGCGCTCATGTCGGCGCGCAGCGTGGCGTACGTGCCGCGGCCGGCGCCGTTGCGCGATCGCTGGATGCTGGGCTTCGTGATCCTGCTGTCGGCCGCGATGCTGCTGGTGATCGGGATGGCGGTGTTCGGGTCATTCGTGAAGGTCTGGCCCTACAACCTGTCGTTCACGCTCAACCACTACACCTACGGCTTCGCCGAGGCCGGCGTCGAGAACGCCTACCGGAACAGCCTCGCGATGGCCGCGTGGTGCGCGGCGATCGGTGCGGCGCTGACCTTCGCCGGCGCGTACTGGCTCGAGAAGACGCGTGGCGCCGACCTGCTGCGCCCCGTGGTGCGGCTCCTCGCGATGATGCCCATGGCGATCCCGGGCCTGGTGCTCGGCATCGGCTACATCCTGTTCTTCAACGCGCCGGCCAACCCGCTGAACGTTCTGTACGGGACGATGACCATCCTGGTGCTCTCGACGGTCATCCACTTCTACAGCTCGTCGCACCTGACCGCGGTCACGGCGCTGAAGCAGCTCGACAACGAGTTCGAGTCGGTGTCGGCGTCGCTCAAGGTGCCGTTCTACAAGACGTTCTGGCGCGTGACCGTGCCGGTGTGCCTGCCGTCGATCATCGACATCGGGCGTTACTACTTCATCAACGCCATGACGACGATCTCGGCGGTCGTGTTCCTGTACTCGCCTAAGACCATGCTCGCGGCGATCTCGATCGTCCAGCTCGACGAAGCCGGCGCGATCGGCTCGGCCGCGGCGATGGCGACGCTGATCGTCGCGACGTCGGGCATCGTGACGCTGCTGTCGTTCGCCGCCGAGGGCTGGCTGCTCGAGCGCACGCAAGGTTGGCGGCGCGCGGCGCCGACGCGCTGATCCTAAGTTACGAGGTGCAACCATGAAATCGTCCCGCGACCCGATCCTGCTCACTCCCGGCCCGCTCACGACTTCGCTCGAGACCAAGGCGGCGATGCTCCGTGACTGGGGCTCGTGGGACGCGTCGTTCAACGCGGTGACCGCGAACATGCGCAAGCGCCTGCTCGACATCGCCAAGGGCCACGCGACGCACGTGTGCGTGCCGATGCAGGGCAGCGGGACGTTCTCGGTCGAGGCCGCGGTCAACACGTTGGTGCAGCGCGACGGCCACCTGCTGGTGCTGGTCAACGGCGCCTACGGCAAGCGGCTCGTGAAGCTCGCGCAGATGATGGGGCGCAAGGTCACGGTGTTCGAGACCGCCGACGACGTGCCGACGACCGGCGAGGACGTCGACCGGCTGCTCGGCAAGGACCCGACGATCACGCACGTCGGGCTCATCCACTGCGAGACGTCGACCGGGATCCTGAATCCGCTCCCGGCGATCGCGGCGGTCGTCGCGCGCCACGGCAAGCGGCTGATCGTCGACGCGATGAGCTCGTTCGGCGCGCTGCCGATCGACGTGTCGACGACGCCGATCGACGCGGTGATCGCGGCGTCGGGCAAGTGCATCGAGGGCCCGCCCGGGATGGGGTTCGTGATCGTGCGCCGCGCGACGCTGGAGGACTGCGAAGGCCGCTCGACCTCGCTCGCCCTCGACCTGTACGACCAGTGGGCCTACATGGAGAAGACGACGCAGTGGCGCTACACGCCGCCGACGCACGTCGTCGTGGCGTTCAACGCGGCGCTCGAGCAGCATGCGGCCGAGGGCGGCCAGCCGGCGCGCCTCGCGCGCTACGCGGCGAACGCCGAGGCGTTGTTCGAGGGCATGAAGGCGCTCGGCTTCCGCTCGTTCCTCGATGCGTCGATCCAGGCGCCGATCATTTACACGTTCCACGCGCCGGCCGACGCGGCGTACGAGTTCAAGCGCTTCTACGCCGAGGTGCGCGACCGCGGGTTCATCCTTTATCCGGGCAAGCTCACGCAGCTCGAGACGTTCCGCGTCGGGTGCATCGGCGCGATCGGGCCGTCCGACATGCGGGCGGCCGTGCTCGCGATCGGCGACGCGATGCGCGCGATGGGGATTCGGAAGATGACGTCATCGGTTGCGCGAGCGGCCTGAAAGGCGTCAGGTTGAAGCCTGACCCACAAGGCTATCGACCTCGACCGCAAAGGTCGGACAGCCACGGGTAGAGCGGCTCCTCGGCGTCGATCGTGCCGAGGCGCAGCAGCGCGTCGACCGCCACGAGGGTCGCGTCGGCGGTCACGACGTCGGGCCCCTGGTCGTTCGCGAGCAGCGCCGCCATCGCGTCGAGCGGGACCCGCCGGTGATCGACGACCTCGCCGTCCTGGTTCGCCGGGACGAAGTCGTGCGGCAGCCAGAGGTCGAACACGTGGATCGTCTCGTACTGGAGGCCGTCGGGCTCGAGGCGCCGCACGTGCACCGTGCCGGCCGAGCGCGCGGTTCGCGCGGTCGCGGCGTCGATGCCGGCCTCTTCCCATGCCTCCTTGACCAGCGTGTCGGAGACGCTCGCGCCCGCCGCGATCCCGCCGCCGACGAGGTTGTCGAGCATGCCCGGGTCGATCGCCTTGTCTGGGCTGCGCCGCGCGATCCACATCGCAGCGCCGCGGTCGGTCTCGACCAGCCCGTTGACGTGCACCGCCTGGCTGCGCAGGCCGAAATAGCGCGCGGCGGCCCGCTCGAGCGCGAACGCTGCGGGAAACCCATCGCCCCCGCGCGCCTCGTAGCGCTCGTCGCGCCAGGCGGTCAATGCGCCTTCGTCGGCGAGCGTGCGCGTCACGCGCTCGAGCGCACGCGTGCGCGATGCGGCGTCGGGGAGGGCGGGCTGGAACGAAAGTCGGCCGTCATCGAGCGTGAACACGTCGTCGAACGCCGCGAGCCGCTGCACGCGCGATTCGGTCAACTCGCCGACGCGAAGGCCGTCGACGACGAGCGGCACCAGCGGCAGCTTCGGCGGCGCGAGCGCGGCGGCAAGGCGCGCGTGCAGCGCGGGTAGAATGCGGGCCTCCATGACGAAGGCATTGTAGCGATGGCGCGACTGCTCGACGGCAAGGCGCTCGCCGCGCGCGTCACCGAGGAGGTGAAGGTGGCGGTGGACGCGCGCGTCGCTTCGGGGCATCGCGCTCCTGGACTTGCCGTCGTCCTGGTCGGCGAGAATGCCGCGTCGCAGGTCTACGTGCGCAACAAGCGGCACACGACCGAGACCGTCGGGATGCGCTCGTACGCGCACGACCTCCCTGCCGACGTTTCCGAGGCGCGGTTGCTCGCGTTGATCGACGAGCTGAATGCCGATCCGTCGGTGTCGGGCATCCTCGTACAGCTGCCGCTGCCCTCGCACGTCGATCCCGAGCGCGTCACCGAGCGCATCGACCCGCGCAAGGACGTCGATGGCTTCCACCCTTACAACATCGGCCGGCTCGTGCTGAAGCGTCCGACGCTGCGCCCGTGCACGCCCTATGGCTGCATGAGACTCCTGGCCGAAACCGGCGAATCGCTCGTCGGGAAGCACGCCGTGATCATCGGCCAGTCGAACATCGTCGGGCGGCCGATGGCGCTCGAGCTCCTGATGGCGCGCTGCACGGTGACGGTTTGCCACTCGGCGACGCGCGACCTGCCGCAGGTGGTGCGCCAGGGCGACATCGTCGTCGCCGGCGTGGGCAAGCCGAAGTTCGTCGCCGGCGACTGGATCAGGACGGGCGCGATCGTGATCGACGTCGGCATCAATCGCGGCGCCGACGGCAAGCTGGTCGGCGACGTGGATTTCGACGCCGCGAAGGCGCGCGCCGCGTGGATCACCCCCGTGCCGGGCGGCGTCGGTCCGATGACCATCGCGATGCTATTGTCGAACACGTTGCGCGCGGCGGAGTGGCAGGACGCCCGAGCGTTGGAACGAGAGGAGCCTCGATGAACGCCATGCGAATCACCCGTGCCATCGCAGCAACGGTGCTCTGCCTCGTCGCGCCGCTCGTCGCTGCGCAAGCCTGGCCGTCGAAGCCGGTCCGCCTGGTGGCGGTGTTCCCGCCCGGCGGCTCGGTCGACCAGGTGGCGCGCGTGCTGGCGCAACAGCTATCCACGCAGCTCGGGCAGACGTTCCTGGTCGACAACAAGGGCGGCGCCTCCGGCTCGATCGGGACCGCGGAGGTCGCGCGCGCCGCGCCGGACGGCTACACGTTCGCGGTGGTGTTCGACACGCACGCGGTCAATCCCTCGCTGATCCCGAACCTGTCGTTCAACACGACGAAGGATCTCGCGCCGGTGATCCTGATCGGCACCTCGCCGATGGCGATCGTCACGCCGGCGTCGCAGCCGTACAAGGACTTCCGCGACGTGATCGCCGCGGCGAAGGCCAAGCCGGGAAGCGTGGCGTTCGGAACCATCGGCGCGGGGTCGCTCGGCCATCTCGCGATGGCGCAGATCGGCAACCAGCTCGGCGTCGAGTTCACGCACGTGCCCTATCGCGGCGGCGGCCCGCTGATGAACGATGCGATCGGCGGGCAGGTGCCGCTCGCGATCGGCACGGTGTTCCTGGTCGCGCCGCACGTGAAAAGCGGCAAGGTTCGGGCGCTCGCGGTGACGTCCGCCACGCCCGATCCGCAACTGCCCGGCGCGCAGCCTGTTGCCGCCCAAGGGGTTCCCGGCTTCGACGCGGTCGCCTGGTGGGGGATCTTCGCTCCCGCGGGGACACCGGCGCCGGTCGTCCAGCGCATGCACGCGGAGCTGGCGAAGGCGCTCAAGGTTCCCGCCGTGGCGGAGCGACTGACCGGCCAGGGCATGGACATCCGCGGCGGGTCGCCCGACGAATTGCAGGCGTTCCTGACGAAGGAGATCGCCCGCTGGGCGAAGGTCGTCAAGGATAACAACATCAAGGCGGGGGACTGACGCCCCCGACCCCTAGGCGCCGCGCAGGTGCCAGGCCTTCGGGCGCGTGAACGCCTGGATGCCGTAGGTCGACAGGGTGAGGCCGATCCCCGAGTGCTTGACGCCCGACCACGGCAGGCGCGGGCTGACGCGGTCGCAACAGTTCCAGTAGACGCTGCCCGCCTCGAGCTTGCCCAGCATGCGCTTCGCACGCTTTTCGTCCTTCGCGTAGACGCCCGCGGTCAGGCCGTACTCGGTGTCGTTCATCAGCGCGACGGCCTGGTCGTCGCCGTCGACGACCTGGATGCCGATGATGGGCCCGAAGCTTTCGTCGCGCATCACCGCCATCGTGTGGTCGACGCCGACCAGCACGGTCGGCGCGAAGCGATTGCCCTTGCCGGCGACCGGCGCGCCGCCGACCAGCACCTTCGCGCCTTTTTTCTTCGCATCGGCGACCTGGCGCTTGAGCACGTCGAGCTGCGGCCGGCGCGTGATCGCGCCGATGTAGGTCGCCTCGTCGAGCGGATCGCCGGCCTTGTAGCCCTTGACCTCGGCGACGAACGCCTCGACGAACGGCTTCGCGATCGCCCGGTGCACGTAGACGCGCTCGACCGAGCAGCACGACTGCCCGGTGTTGTAGAACGCGCCGTCGGCGACCGCGGCCGCGGCGGCCTTTACGTCGACGTCATCCGCGACGTAGATCGGGTCCTTGCCGCCGAGCTCGAGCTGCACCTTGATCATTCGTCGGGCCGCCGCCGCAGCGATCTTCGCGCCGGTCGCGTACGAGCCGGTGAAGAACACACCGTCGATCGGCTGCCGCAGCAGCGCCGCGCCGATCTCGCCGCCGCCGATCACGGGCACGAACACGTCGTCGGGGACGCCTGCCGAATGAAGCATCTCGGCGATCTTCAATCCGGTCAGCGTCGCGAACTCGGAGGGCTTGTAGAGGACCGTGTTGCCCGCCGCCAGTGCCGGGACGAACACGTTGGCGCCGACGAAGTACGGGTAGTTCCACGCCGAGATGTTCGCGATCACGCCGAGCGGCTCGTGCGAGATGCGCTCCTCGAGCTTGCCGTTGCGGTCGTCGAGGACTTTTTCGTCGCGCAGCGTGCCGGCCGCTTCCTTGAGGAAGAAGTCGAGCCGGCCTAGCAGGCCTTTGAGCTCGTTGCGCGACTGCCGGATCGGCTTGCCGACCTCGAGCGTCAGCGTCCGGGCCAGCTCGTCCTCGCGCTCGACGATCGCCGCACGGAATTTCGCGATCGCGTCGAGCCGCTTTTTCATCGGCACCGACGCCCAGCGCGGCTGCGCGGCGCGCGCCCTGGCGTACTTGGCCGCGACCGAGCGTGCGGTATCGGCGGCGACGTCGGCGACGACCGCGCCGCTGTACGGGTTCACGATCTTCATAGGGCGTAGGCGGCGGTCTTGTGCAGGCTCGCGTGGCGCAGGAAATCGTCGAGCAGCGGACGGTCGTCGATG